>NZ_JBHVHQ010000220.1:0-11052 GCF_042800135.1 Streptomyces sp. NPDC057654
GCACTCCATTGAGTGCGGCGAGGAAGTGATACATCCCTCTACCTGGAAATGAGCAGGAAAGGAAAACGATATGGCCACCGACAAGCCGAATCGGCGCCCCAAGAAAGGGACGGCGAAGGACCAGCCGAGCACGTCGGTGGGTCAGGGGATGCCCCGGCAGGGTCGCGGGACCAAGAGCCTCGGCCCTGAAGAGGATATCGGGAGACCACCCGAGGACAAGATCAGCGTGCCCAAGCCGCTCCCGGGGCCGGGAGCCGATTCTGCTCCTTCCGGTGCGGCGGACACTGCGCCGACGATGCCCGAGGCCGCACCGAAGATGCCGGACGCTGCAGAGACCGCGGGCAAGGCTGCTGGTGCCGCGGGTGCCGGGTCGAAGATCAAGCAGGGCATGAACGGCGTCGCCGGGAACATGGCTGGAGGCGCGGCCCGGAAGGCGGTCGAGGGAGACGGCAGCAGTGCGACCCGGCGGGCTGCCGGGCACTACGCGGGAGCTGCCGCCTCGGGTGCCGTGGCCGGCGCACTGGCCGGCGGGCTGCCGGGAGCTGCTGTTGGCGCAGCGAAGAACGTCGGCGTCGAGGGGGTCCAGGATGTGGTCAAGGGCGTGTCCACGGCCAAAGGCGGCGGACCGGACATCGAGCCGGCAGACCGGCCCGGACTGAACGCCGGCGGCACGGGTTACGAGCGTGGCGCGTCGAAGGGCGACGAGGGCCTGGGCCCGAAGGCGGCCAAGGGCATCGCCGTCGGCGGTGGCGTTGCTGCTGTTCCCCCGGCCATGGGGCTGATCGTGACCATGGCCTTGCTGAACTGGCTGAAGTCCATGTTCTTCGCCGTCATGGCGTTGGTGGTCAACGCGGGGAAACTGCTGTGGACTCTGATCGTCAACATGGTCAAGGCAATTGGTCATGCGATCGCTGCGCCGTTCATGGCGATCGGCAGTTTCATAGCCAAGGGGTTCGGCGCGGTCCTGGGCGTTACTGTCACGGCGACGATGGCCCCTGTGGCGGCAGCGATGTCGGGGGTGGTCGCGCTGACCGCCACCGTGGCCCTGCTGGGCGCGGTCTTCACCGGTGTCCTCAATTCGACGGCGCTGACCGAGGGCAGTATCAAGGCGAACGGAACGGCGTGCGTCGTCAACGCGGGTAGCGTCGGCAGCGGTTCAGGGGCCACGGTCCCGGCGGGCGTGGAGAAGAACGCCAAAGATATCTACTCGGTGCTCAGCAGCTGGGGGATGCCGAAGGAGAACATTGCGGGCATCCTCGGCAATTGGTCGCAGGAGTCCGGGATCGATCCGACAAGTGTGCAGAACTTTCCCACGGGGACGTATGGCATGACCGCTGGGAAAGCCAGCGCGGCGCAGAACACGGACAACGGCATCGGTCTCGGGCAGTGGACGTTCGGCCGCAACACGTTGCTGCGTCAGTACGCGAAGAGCAAGGGCATCGACTGGTTCACGATCAAGGCCCAGTTGGCCTTCATGGTCACTGATGACAATCCGGGCGACGTCACGGTCTTCAAGGGCATGCTCAAGACGTCGCAGGGCTCACCGCGTGTGGCGGCGCTGCACTTCCACGAGAAGTGGGAGCGTTCGACTGACGGCTCGGCGGGGCTCACCGCACGAGGTGACAGCGCCGAGATGTGGTTCGGCAAGATGAGCGGCTGGTCGGTCGACAGCTCGATCGTGGGCGGTGTCAAGGACATCGTCGGCGGGATCATCGAGAGCATCAGCAACGGCATCGGCACGATCGCGGGCCACTGCAGTACCAAGGGCGCATTTCCTGTCGCCTTGAAGGACGGCGGGATGGCGCAGGAGGAGGCTCAGGCCCTCGTCGACCTCTTCAACAAGGAGGGCGACAAGTTCCTCGACGGCCGCTACGGCAAAACGGGGGGGCCTGGCTCGTGCGAGGGCAACCATGCCGAGAACTGTGTGTCGTTCTCGACCTATTTCGTGAACAAGTACACGACGTTTCAGACCTACCCGGTCGGTGAGGGCAAGGACACCGCTTACACGATCGCGAGGGAGACCGGCAAGCAGATGTCCTCGACTCCGACGGCGTATTCGGTGGGTTCCGGCCCGAGTTCCCTTCCTGTCGGCCACACCCTCGTGGTGCTCGGCGTCCAGGGCGACAAGGTCATTGTCGGGGAGGCGGGCTACTGCGCCTTCATGGGCCGAGTCCGTGTCGACAGCGCGGCGCGGATGGCGGCCAAGGGCTGGAAGTTCGTGGATATGTCGGATGCGATGCTCCCTTCCGACAAGATCAAGAAGGCCTGAGGTGCGGCGTCTGTTCTGGGAGCGAGAAGCCGGTGCCCGGCGATCCGGGCACCGGATTCGTCTTCCGGAACCCTTATCGAATGGATTCACACCCTGTGTCGAATGCCTTTCTGGATAGACTTGAGTCGTTTATGAGAGCAGCGTGGAGTGGGGAGTGCGTTCCGTGACGACAGCTCATGACGAGTCCGAGAGCGCGGGTCCGGAACAGGAGACCGGGTCGATGCCCGAGGAGAGGCCCGCGGCGCCGAAGACGCACAGGAAGGTCACCGGAGCCGAGCTCGAAGAGCGCTTCGTCGCCTGGACGATGCGCCGGCGCGAACGGGCCCAGGCACGCAGCGCGGAGGACAACGCGCGCCTGATCCGACGCGGTGTGACCGCGGTGATGGGGGCCGGGATCCTCGCCCTGGTCATGGTCACGGGCGTGGCCGGCGAGAGCTTCAAGGCGAACACGGCGGACAATGATGCCCGGATCGTCCAGCGCAAGGCGCAGTTGGATAATGCCCGGTCCACGCCCGTGAAGGCGGACGCCGGCGCGCGGCTTTCCGAGCTCACCGAGGCGGCTGCCGCCGACGCGAAGAAGGTCGCGGCCGGGGAGCAGGCCTTCGCCACGTTGTACCACCGGGCCGGTGTCCAGCCCAGCCCGAACAACGGGGTTCCGAACCAGGCCACACGGGAGATCATCAGGCACCGCCGGGCCATGACGCCGCTGTTCAGCAAGGCTTCCTTCCTGGTCGGTGACAAGGAGGCATACAGCACCTCGTCGCTGACTCCGTTCGATGCGACCGCCGAGATCGATCCGCGCTACGCCTGGTACATCCGCTACGACGGCCAGAACGCAGCGGCCTCGAGCACGTATGCATGGAAGGTCGGGACGGTGATGCCCGATCTGCGCGCGGGAGGAGGCTCGGGCGCGACGGACCAGGCGAAGGTCGTCTGGCTGTGCCGGGACACCAAGAGCGGCGAGGTGCTCGCCTGGGCGAGCGCGCGCTACATGCGCCACGCCAGGACGGGGGTCTTCGGTCACCTGGCGCTCGTGGTGACCGCCGACGGGGCCCGGTACGAGAACCCCGCGACCAAGATGCCGGCCGGGTCCGAAGTCCCCGAACTCAGCGGCGCGGGCGCGCAGAAGAAGGACGGAATGCGATGACGGGGCAGACGGCAGCACCCATGCGGCGGGGCTTCTTCCGGCGCAACCTCTCGGCCCTGGTGACGGCGGCGGTTCTCACTGCCGTCGCGACGGTTGCCGGTGCGACCTGGAGCAGTCAGCACGCGGCCCTGGCTGGGCAGGAAGCCCAGATCAACGATGTCGAGGAACATCTGGCAGGCGTTCGGAAGAAGAACGCCGAGCAGGTGAACGCGGATGTCATGGCGGCGCTGGGTGTCAGTCAGAAGCGGCTGGGCATCGACGGTGAGCGCATCGAGTCTCTGCTCTCGACGGCCTTCACGTGGGACTCGGGGAAGAGCTATGAGGCGGCGCGCGAGAGCCTGAAGAGCCGGTTCGGCCTCACCGAGAGCGAGACGTTCCTGACGTCGTTCATGCCCCCGTCAAGGTTCAACGAGGACGCCCAGGGGCGGCGTTACTACTACATCGACACGGTCGGCCTGAACTCGGCGCTCGGCGCGGATTTGGACGTCGAGGTCGTCGACGCCAAGGTGGGCGTCTACACCTACGCCGTCCTGGCCGGCGTCGAGGTCACCTCCGACGCGGTGTCCCAGAACAAGGCGAGCAAAGCGAGTGTCACGGCGCACCGGCGCACGCTGCTCTTCGTCACGGTCGACGCTCAGGGCAAGATCTCGAATCTCTCCGGCGTCCCGGCGAGTGGAGAGACTCGCCATTCCGGATAACTCACATCACCTTTCGACTAGTCTTATTGATAAGCTTGTCCTGGTATTCGAGTAGAGTGGCGAGTTGAGGGAGAATGGCATCGACACAGGCCGGTGAGCCGGGTGGGGGTGCAGTACGCAAGACGCACTTCGTCGCGACGTCCGCGGCCCTGCAGGAGGGTGCGGACACTCCTGGGCAGACGGAGCCCGCGGGCGGCCTGCGCAAGCGCACCCTCGCAGCCGGCGTGGGCATGAGTGCGGGCGCACTGCTGTGCTTCGTGCTCGCCGCGGGGTTCTCCGGCGGCCAGAACGCGGCGAGCGGTACGGCTGCGCCGGAGATCTCCTGTCTGCGGGAGCAGGTCAGGAGCACCGAGGCGAAGACGGCGGCGCTGCCGAAGACCGAGGACGCCGAGCGTGGTCTGACCGCGGCCCTGACGGCTGCCGGCCAGGTCGCGAAACTGCAGAACGACTACCGCTACCTGACACCCGGCGTGGCAGCAGCCGGCGGCACGCTCGATACAGCGGCGTCTCAGCCGACACTGCGCAACCTCATCCCCTACTTCATCCCCTCGGTGCACCAGACGGACCTGGGGCCGTGGTATCTGCTCGCCAGTGACAAGGACGTGGCGGCCGGCATCGGGATCCCGATGAGCTTCGACTCCGGCTTCGAGTGGGTCGCTCAGGTGCCCTACCTGGTCAACGACGACAGCACCGTCACGGTGACCTGGCTGGCGGTGGAGACCCGGACGGGTGCGGGCGGGAGGCTGGCGGTGCTGGCCTGGGCCCGCGCCGGATACGACCTGGTCCACAAGGCGTTCGTGAACATCCAGACCGGTACGACGGCCACCGGCGAGGCCCTGAAGCAGGAGGTGAAGGCGCCGTGAAGGAGGAGAACAAGGACAAACTGCGCCAGCACGCCGGGAAGGTCCTGCTCACCGGCACCGGGGCGCTGCTTGCGCTCTCGGTGGTCACGCTCGGAGCGGGCCTGCTCGGCGACGGCCCGGCCGCATCGGACACTCAGGCCGATGCGGCTGTTCGGCAGCTCGAAGGCAGCCTCAGCGACGCCCGGGCCAGGCTTACAACGCAGCATACGAGGCTGCTGGTTCAGCTGCCGGGCATGGACATCGGGCGGGTGAACCGTGACAGGGCGACGGGCCGGTCCCTCCTGCTCACCCTCACCGACAGCTCGGCGTCGACTCGGCCCGTCAAGGAGCAGCAGGTGCGGCTCGACGCGCGCTACGACTTCCTCGGCCACACGTCCCGGGTGCTCACCGAGTTCGTGCCGCAGTGGATGACGGCGACCGGAGCCACGAGGGGCACTGGGATGACGTACGCGCTCGCTGATCTGGACATCGATGTAAGTCGGGTGCGGGGCCTGAACTACTTCTACACGGGGGTGGCCCGGTTCGATCCAGTCCGCGTGGGACCGGATCACAACAGTGCCGTCAAGGGCGAGTTCGTGGTCTTCACCTACTCCACCTCTCAGGACGGCACGGTGACGTCGCTGGATGCCTATCGGGCCTCCGGCAGGAGCCGCGACGCCCTGGGTGCCTCCGGTGGAGGACAGCCCTCCGCCAAGCCCACCGGGTGAGCGAGGCGCCCACCGCTTCAGCGCGCGCCCCAGAAGACCCCGACGAGACGTAAGGACACGAACATGCCGACTGAGCCCCTGGAGAAGACGGAGACGACCGCTTTGGCGAACACGGCCGCGACGGCGAAGAAGATCATGGCGAAGCCCGTGAAGGAGCAGAAGGACGCGAAGCTGCGCGCCGGATGGCGGCGTCTGGCCCCGAGCGGGGAGGCCGGCAGGTCTTCCGTCATGGTGTGGGCGGGATTCTTGAGGGTCATCGTCCTTCTCGCCGACTACCTGCTGGCGTTCATCACAGCCGTGGTCATCATCCCGCTGCTGGGCGCATGGCTGCACCAGCAGTCCGGCGCATCCCGGGGTGCGCTCAGCGCTGACGGAACCATCGCCATGTGGCTGATGCCGCTCCTCTTCCTGGTCGCAGTACTCGCCGTGGGCGAGATCGTCGTGATGCGCGGCATGTGGCGCTGGGCAACGCGGATGACCGTGAAAATCCGGGACGCCCGGGGCGAGGCGCCCCGGGCCGGCGTCACCGCGAAGTCCACGGCCAGGACGGCCGGCCAGGGCAGGACCAACCGCAAGAGGAGCAAGTGATGCGCACCGCGGGACTGACGATGAACAGCGTATGGGCCCACCGTGTCCTGCGCGAACGAGGAGTACAGACGCACCGGCTGGAGGGGGTGACCGCCGAGCTCGGTGTCATGGTCGAATCGCTCGACCTCAAGCACCGGGGCAAGGAGGAGAACTACCGTCCATACCTGCACGTGACGGGTGAGCTCCGTTCGGTCACCCCGGCCAAGGCCCTGCCGTTCGGCATCTCCCAGGTGACCTACTCCCCCGGTCAGGGCGAGAAGGTGGACGCCTTCTATGAGTTCGACGACCAGCAACTGGTCGTGCTCGCCGGCAAGGGCTACTTCACGAGCGGCTTCGCCCTGCCCGAGCAGGTCACCGGGATCGAGTGGGAGTTGCCGGCCACGGCGGACATACTGGTCCTCGCTCCGTCGGGGGCGCAGACCGAAGGCGATGCGCCCGTGGTCTTCACCCAGGTCCACGGCATCGGGGGCCTGGAGATCGATCTCGAGTCCAGCGGCTACGACCTCGCCGGCTACTTCGCCGACCGCCCCAAGGACGGTGCCGGGCGGACTGAGGCCGCAGTCGATGCACGGGGGCTCAAGGCGCGCTCGGATGCGATCAACTCGTTGTTCACCGAGGCCGAGCTGGGCCTGGGCACCGAGGCCGAGCAGACCGTCGCAGCGCTCACGCCTGAGACGGCGCCGGTCGCTGACGGCCTGAGCACGCATCTGCAGCGGATCGAAGCGGAGCTTGCCGCCGAACGGGAGCAGCACCGGAGCGAGCGTGCGAGCACGGAGGGCACCACGGAGAATCTCTACCGGGAGCGCGTGGCCGGGGAGTTGCACCGGGCCGCGGAGCGAAAGGGGCCGATCGCTCCCCCGGCCCCGGCCCGTGAGGCGCAGCGCGACCTGAACCCGGATCTCGACCTGGAACGAAAGGAGCAGGACCAGGAGACCCCGCGACCTGAGCCCAAGCCCGTTCCGAGCCTGGACGAGCGCAAGCGTCAGGTCTCCCAGAATGCGGCCGGCCTGGACCTCGGCGAGGACGGCGAGCAGAGCCTGGGGTCCTGAGGACGGACCAGGCCACACGAGCGGCCCCGGTTGCTGGCGAACAGCAGCCCGGGGCCTTAGTGCATCGGGGCCGCGACAGGAAGGAGAGCGGCGATGAGCCTGAAGCAGGACATCATCGTGATCAACGAATTCAGCGTGCGGCTGCCCAGCGGCAAGGGATCGCGCGGTGCGACGCCGGGCGACTACGTCACCCGGTACATGGCCCGCGAGCAGGCGACCGAGGCGCTGACTCCCATCCAGCGGCTGCGCACCGACGACTTCATCATGCGCTACACGGCGCGGAAGTCGGCCGTCGAGCGTCCCGGTATCTCGCGGAGCGCGGCGAAGCATGAGATGCGCCAGGCCCAGGGCGCCGGCGGCGTGGCTTTCGGCTACCGCTCGGTCTCACTCTCCGACGAGCAGTTGCGCGCGGCCAGCAACGACATCCAACAGCACTTCGAGAACGGCAAGACCGTGCTCAAGACGGTGCTGTCCTTCGACGAGGAGTACCTGAGGAAGAACCGCATCGTCGATCGGGACTTCCACTGCGAGGCACGCGGCGACTACCGCGGCCACATCGACCAGATGAAGCTGCGCATGGCGATCATGCACGGTCTGGAACGGATGAGCTCGGGCACCAGCGGCTTCGACGACCTGCGCTACGTCGGGGTCATCCAGGTCGACACCGAGCACGTGCACTGCCACCTGGCCATGGTCGACGGCGGCCGGGGCCAGGTGATGACGAACGGTACGCAGCGAGGCAAGCTCCTGGACCGGCACAAGTCCAGGCTCCGCCGCGGTGTTGACGTCTGGCTCGATGAAAAGCAAGCGGTGGCCCGTCTCTCCAGCGCCGTCGGCTACGAGCGGCGCAACGTCACCACCTTCATCAAGCGGTGGGCGCACGAGCGGATCCGCGCCGAGTCGCTGCCGCAGTTCCTGCTGGCCTGCCTGCCGTCAGACCGGGCGTTGTGGCACGCCGGCTCGGATGACGCCCGCATGCGCAAGGCGAACCAGCTGGTTACCGAGGTCGTGAAGGAGCAACTCGACCGAGCCGGGTCCCCGATGCCGGGGGCCATGGAGCGCATCGTCGACTACGCCAACGAGCGCCGTGCGAAGCAGTTGGTGAGTACGGAGGAATGGCGGGAGCTGGTCGAGCAGGGACGTACGCGGATCATGGAGCGTGCCGTCAATGGCGTCTACCAGATGCTGCGGGCCCTGCCGGAGTCGGAGCTGCGGGTGCGCACGCCGATGCTCGACGTCATGGGGATGGACTACCAGCAGATGGCGGTGCTCGCCGCGGACCGGCAGAGCGAAGACGGCAATGCTGAGGCCGACCTGGTCTCCTTCGGCTTCCGGCTGCGCAGCTACGCCTCACGCCTGCAGCATCACCGGGGGAAGGCCGACGTCTACCGCGATCTCGCGCATCAGTGGGAACAGGCCGAGAAGGCCGACGCCGCCGCCGAGGACTCGCGCCCGCTCTACGACTTCTACCGTTTCGAGGAGAACTACCACCGGCGGCTGATGAGCAAGTACCGGCACTTCCTGCCCTTTCTCGGGGACGCCGGCCAGTGGTACGAGCAGCAGCAGGACGTGACGGCCTACGGCCAGCGGCTGGTCTCGCTCATGGCGTTGCGCGCGGATGCCTCCCTGCGGCGGATGAAAGATCCGGAGGAGGCCGAGAACCTGGGCAGGACGATCTACGATCAGCCCGGCGGCCGGTTGCTGGCTGCGGGCAAGCCCGGCCGGGCGGTGCTGGACGCGCGCATCCGGACAATGAAGCAGTCCTACGACCAGAAGCTGGACAGCCTGCGGGCTGATCTCGCTTCCTGCGGCCTGGTGCTGCACGCGGGGTCGGGCGCCGAGGAGCAGACCCGTACGGACGCCGACGCGCTCAGCACAAACTTCACGATCGTCGCCGGTGCCGCGTATGACTTCGCCGAGGTCAGGGCCCTGGATCTGCACCACCTGGGATACGACTACGTCACCGACATCGAGATCGGTCCACTGGCACGCAGGGCCTTCGTCGAGACCACCGGGGATCGCCGGCGGCTGCTGCTGGCGGCGATGGACTACCTGGACCAGTCCGGCCAGCCCGAGGCAATTCCTGATCTGCCGGTGGACGACGTCGCGGCGATGACACGGGTCTCCCGGGAGCTGACGCCTCAACAGCGGGACGACGAATCCGGCACGTTCGTGTTGCGTTCCCGGATCGCGGAACTGCGTGCCGAGCGCGAGCAGGCCGAGCGGATGCGGCGGTCCAAGGCTTCATCGCTGGACGCCGGACTTGCCGTGCGCGTCCGGATCCAGGTCGATCAGGCTGTGACCACAACGGATGCCAGGACGGCATTCGACTCGCAGTCACCCTCCCTACCGACTGGCTTTGAAGACGGACAGAAAGACTAGTCGTGGCCTTATCGAATACTCTATGAGAGTATTGACGTAAAGGGCATTCAATGGGACTCAATGCCTTCTCCGGACGATGCGACTGATCGCGGCCGACTTGTCAGAGGGCAGCCGGAACGGAAGGAAGGAAGTGATCATGGCACTCCTCAGGGGCAGGGGCGCGATGACCGGAGTCAACCTCATCGCGAAGGTCTACAAGAACGGCGTCACCAAGAACGGCAAGACCCAGTACGCCGACGTCCAGCTCGACGCCCGGGGCCCGCACGGTCAGGGGCAGACGAACCTTCATCTGGTGTCGGATCAGGTCCAGGGCGAGGACGGCGAGGTCCGCTACAACAACGGCGCCCCGTACTCCACCGGCCAGATGGCAGAGATCGTCAAGGCCGCGGGCCCGAACACCGAGCCGATCCTGAACGAGGACGGCAACGAGATCGGCACCCTCTACGGCTTCAAGGGCAACGTGATGCCCGCGACGCGCGGCACTGGCCTGGTGGTCAACACCAAGTCCGTCGGGGCCTCCGAGTTCAAGGTCGACGACAAGACGCTGGACAAGCAGTTCGCGTCCATGCGCGCCGCCCGCGAGGCACGGGCGGCGGCCAAGGGGCCGCAGGCTCAGACTCCGGCTCCCGAGGCCGAGCAGGGGCGGGCAGCCGGAGTCGATGAGCCGGTGGCCGGCTGAGACCGAGGTCGAGTCATGCCTTATTCGAAAGGCCCCTCAATGCCACGTGGCGAATACGGCAACCGCTGACACTGCGGCAAGTCGCCGTCCAGCGGCTTGTACGGCATCCAGGACCGGGTAGCCGCCAGCCGCTTCCAGCACCATCGCGCGCCGCCGATGCGGCACGCCCCCAGACCGCCCCTTCGTGGGGCGATGGGGCCCGATGCGCCGTGACCTGATCACGGGCCAGGCCCCGCCCTCCAGGCCTCGGCGATGCCGGCATCACGCCCATTGCCTGACCACCGAACTCCCACCGAGGCACACCCTTACCCAACAACACCCGATTTATGGAGGTTTCATCATGTATGCACGTCGTATAGCCATGCTCTCCGCCACCGCGGCGGCCATCGCCATGCCCGTCCTGTCCGCCACCGCGGCGACGGCCGCTCCCGCCCACCCCGTCTCGTCGTCCACCGCCGTCCAGGCGTCCCGGCCGTGCGACGGATGGGGGCCGTGGAAGAACCACGCCTCCGCCGTGATGATCCGCTCGAAGGCCTCCGCCGCCTCGACGAGCCTCGGCATCCTCTACCGGTCGCACCGCTTCGCGGTGCACTCCGAGCGCGGCTCGTGGGTGAACATCACCGACAAGAACACCGGCGTCCGCGGCTGGGTCTCGGCCACCTACGTGTAC
>NZ_JBHVHQ010000221.1:0-11019 GCF_042800135.1 Streptomyces sp. NPDC057654
GGTATCTGCGCGGGTGCATGTGGCGGGGCAGGCACCGCGCCATGTGGTCGTGGAGTCCGGCGAGTTCGGGGGCGGCCGAGCCGTCGGCGGCCACCAGGTAGGCGACGAGTTCCGGGCCGGCGGACGCGTCCGGTTCCGGGGCGGTGGCGAGCACGGCCGCTTCCCGTACGCCCGGGTGGGCGCGGAGCACGTTCTCGATCTCGCCGAGTTCGATGCGTACGCCCCGGATCTTGACCTGGTGGTCGTTGCGGCCCAGGAAGTCCAGGCTCCCGTCGGTCCGCCAGCGCACGAGGTCGCCCGTGTGGTAGAGGCGTGCGCCGGGCGTCGGGGCGTACGGGTGCGGGACGAACCGGTCGGCGGTCAGGGCCGGCTGGCCGAGGTAGCCGCGGGCCAGGCCCGCGCCGCCCAGGTACAGCTCGCCGGGCACGCCCACCGGAACCGGCCGCAGCTCGGCGTCGAAGACGTACGCCTCGGTACCGGTGACCGGCCGTCCGATGCCGGGGAGCGCTCCGCGCGCCTCGCCGCCCTCCGTCGCCACTGCCCCCGAAGCTGCGATGACCGTGTTCTCGGTGGGGCCGTAGTTGTTGACGAGGCGGAAGGGCAGCGGGCGATCGCCCGTTCCGTGCAGCCGGTCGCCGCCGGTGTGCACGGTCCGCAGGGCCGATCCGGCGGGCCACGGGTCGCCGAGCATCCGTTCCAGCAGCGGCGTCGGCAGAAAGGCGCTGGTGAGCTGGTGTTCCATGAGCCAGGAGCGGAGCGCGGCCGGGTCCGGCACGGTCTCGGCGTCGGGCACCTCCAGGGTGGCGCCGGCGGTCAGGGCCGACCAGATCTCCCAGACGGAGGCGTCGAATCCGGGGGCGGCGATGAGCGTGCTGCGGTCGCCGGGGCCGAGGCCGAACTCCTCGCGGTTCCAGGCCACGAGGTTGGCGAGCGCGCGGTGCTCGACCATCACGCCCTTGGGGCGGCCGGTGGAGCCGGAGGTGTACATGACGTAGGCGAGATCGCTGGGCCGCCCGGTCCGCGGGACGGGCGGTGCCGCTGCTTCGGGGGCACGGACGCCGTCGAGCGTGAGGATGCTCGTACTTCTTGTGCCGCTCTCGCTGCCGCTGCCGCCGTCGAGGGCCCCGGCGTGCTCGGCGTCGGTCAAGGCGGCCAGCGGGCGCGCCTCGGCGAGGATCGCGTTGAGGCGGGAGGCGGGGTGCGCGGGGTCGAGGGAGACGTACGCGGCCCCGCACTTGAGGACGGCCAGCTGCGCGGTCACGAGCTCCGCGCCGCGCGGCAGGCAGACCGCCACGAGGGCGCCCGGCCCGGCGCCCGCCGCGCGCAGCCCGGCCGCGATCTCGTCGGCGGCGCGGTCGAGCCCGGCGTAGGTGAGGATGCCCTCGGCGGTCCGTACGGCGACGGCGTCCGGCTGGGCGCGCACCTGGCGCGCGAAGAGCTGATCGACGCGCCCGCCTTCTCCTGTGACCTCGTGCGTGCTGTCGGCCGCGCCGGACCAGTCGGTGAGGAGAGTCCGTTCCTCGTCGGCGCCGAGTGCGGGCAGTCGCCCGATCTGGTCCTCGGGCGCGGCGAGCGCGGCGGCCAGCAGGCGTACGTACCGTTCGCCGGTCAGCTCGGCGGTGCGGCCGTCGAAGACGTCCGCCTGGTAGCCCACCCACGCCTCGGCGCCGCCCTGCCGCCGCCACGCGAGGTGCAGCGCGATCTCGTACTTGGCGGTCTCCATCGGCATCGGCAGCGGGGAGGACGCGAGCCCGGGGAGGAGCGCGCCCGGCTCGGGCACGTCCTCGTAGGTGACGACGGTCTGGAACAGCGGGTGCCGGGACGTCGAGCGGTCCGGCTGCAATTCCTCGACGAGCAGCTGGAAGGGGAGGTCCTGGTACTCGTGCCCGGCGAGGAAGGTGTCGCGGACCTGCTGTACGAGCGTGCCGAACGCGGTGTCCGGCGCGCAGCGCACGCGCAGCGGCAGCATGTTCACGAACAGCCCGACGGTCCCTTCGACCTCCAGATCCGTGCGGCCGCTCACCGGTACGCCGATGATCACGTCCGGCGTGGAGGCCATCCGGGACATCAGGACCGCGTAGGCCGCGAGCAGAGTGATGAACCGGGTGGAGCGGTAGCGGGAGGCGACGGCTTCGAGCCGCTGCCCGAGCCCGGCCGGGACGGCGAACGCCCGGCCCTCGCCGTCGAAGCTCTGCGTCGCGGGGTGCGGCCGGTCGGTCGGCAGGGGCAGCTTGAGCTGCGCGCCGTCGAGTTCGGCGCGCCAGTAGTCCAGCGCCTCGCGGCTGCGCGGCCCGTCGAGGAGCCGACGCTCGGCGGCCACGTACTCCCGGTACGAGCGTGCGGGCGCGGGGAGCGGGTCGGCGGCTTCGCCCCCGTCCGACGCGGCCTGGTCGAGAGCGGCCTGGTAGAGGGCGGAGAGTTCGCGGTCCAGGACGCCGAGGGACCAGCCGTCGACCACGATGTGGTGGAAGTTGAGGACCAGCGCGTGGTCGTCGTCGGCGATCCGGATCAAGTCCGCCCGGAAGACGGGCCCGTTGGTCAGGTCGAAGGGGGCGAGGGCGGCGCGGGCCACGGCTTCGTTCATGGCGGCTTCGCGCGTCGCGGCGGGTGACCGGCTGAGGTCGGTCAGGGCCGGCGGCACGCTCCCGCGAGGGGCGATCCGCAGGGCCGGCGCGCCGTCCACGGTGGGGAAGGTGGCGCGCAGCACGTCGTGCCGTTCGATCAGCCGGTCGAGGGCCTGCTGAAGGGCGGGTACGTCCAGCGGTCCGCGCAGCCGCGTGGCGCGCGGCACGTTGTACTCGTTGCCGTCGGGCCGTAGCTGCCACAGGAACCAGAGGCGTTGCTGGGCGGAGGAGAGTGCCGAGAGAGGCGCTTCGGCGCTCATGTGGAGACGCCGTTCTCGGCGGCGAGGGCTTGCTGTCCGTGCTCCGGCTTCCGCATGACGAAGTCGGTGAGGTCGTCGACGGTGGGCCGCTCGAAGAAGTCGGCCATCGGGATCTCGACGCGCAGGGTGCGCGAGATGCGGGCGATGGCCTGCGATGCCGTCAGCGAGTGCCCGCCGAGTTCGAAGAAATTGTCGCCGTAGCCGAGTTCTTCGAGGCGGAGGACCTCTTTCCAAATGCGCCCGATCGCAGTGCGCACGTCGTCGCGTGAGATGTGTTGCGTTGGCTCGGCCTCGGAAACCATGATGGCAAGACCCCTTCCGGCCCTGGCGGGTGCGGCGGTTTCCCGGCGTAGCGCGCGAAACCTCTGTCCTCGCCACAAGATGTAAGGCGGGAGGGGCGGGAGCCAAGCGGGGTACCCGAAGGGGAAGCGGTTGCTGCCCTGTTGGGCAGCGGAGCAGAAGACAACCCGTGACCGCCGGTAAACCGGACCGGGCCGCCGGACGCCGGGGGCACCCGGCGGCTCCGGGAACGTGCGCCTCAGATCGTATGCGCCTCAGAGAGCGCGATAAACAGCATCGATCAGCCCGGTCTTCCGCGGATCGTTCACTACATGGTGGCCCATCACATTCATGGTGTACCCCATGCTCAAATGCGCCTCGGGGTCGCACATTCCGAAGGAACCGCCGTAACCGTCGAATCCGAAGGCGCGCGGATCGGGCCCGAACTCGCCGTCCGTCCCGCTGGGGATGACGCCGAGTCCGAACTCGGATTCGCGGCCGAGCGCGGCGCCGAGCACCAGGTCGAGGCAGCGCCCCTGCCCTTGCCGCGCGCGGTCGACCTGCTCGGCGCCGATCACGGCGGCACGGCCGGCGTAGGCGCCGTAGAGCTGCGCCGGCGAGAGCGCGGTGGCGTGTCCGTTGGCGGCGGGGATCTCGGCGCGCCGCCGCCGCGGGGTATTCGCGATGTCGGCGCCGGTGCCGGGGTCGGCGAGGGCGGCGAGCCCGGCCCGGTGGCTCAGCAGATACCGCACGGGCCCTCCCCGACGAACCGATTCCCCCTGTGCCGCTGCCCTCTCCACGCGCACGACCCGTGCGCCCCGGAGAGCGGCCGCCGCAGTCCCGCCGGAAAGCCTAGGGTTGTGGGGTGATCGACACGGCTGAGTTCGACCTGGGGCCGTATGCCGGGGTCGGCGGGGTTATCGAGATGGACGCGCTCGTCCGGCGCACCTATTGCAGTTGGCACGAGGCCGGCTGGCGGTCGTTGTTGGTGCAGCGGTTCGTTCACGCGCGGGAGGCGGAGGAGTTTCCGTTGCCGGGGGTGGACGATGTGCATCTTGTGCTCTGTACGGGCGGCGAGGCGGAGATGCGGGTGCGGGCCGGGGGCAGGGCGGCTCGGCGGCGGTGGGCGGACGGGCGGCTGGAGCTGGTGGTTCCGGGGCGGTCCACCGTGCGCAGTTATCGGGCGAAGTCGACGCTGCACACCGTTCAGGTGCACATCCCGCGGGCGACCGTGGAGCGGACCGCGGCCGAGATGGCGGTGCCGGCGCCGGACTTCGAGGCGCTGGCCGCCTGGCTGGGGGCGGGCGACGCGCTGGTCGAGCAGATCGTACGGGCGCTGCCCGCGGCCGCCGGCGCTGGCGACGTGTACGCGGAGTCCGCCGCGGCCTTCCTCACCACACACCTGCTGACGCAGGCCCACCGCCGCGATCACCGCCTGCCGGGGCCTGAGCGCACCGCCGTCCACCGCGGCATCGCCGTCATGCGCGAGCGACTGGCCCACCCGCTGACGCTCGCCGACGTCGCCGCCGAGGTGAACCTGAGCGTCTACCATTTCATCCGCGTGTTCCGCGAAGCCACCGGCGAGACGCCGCACCGGTACCTCACCCGGCTCCGCGTCGAGCAGGCGCGGCGGTTGCTCGACGGCACCGTCCTCACCGTCGGGCAGATCGCCGAACGTTGCGGGTTCGCCGGTCCCGGCAGCTTCTCCTCGGCCTTCCTGGCGCACGTCGGCGTCCGGCCGTCGGTCTACCGCAGGAATTCGTCGACAGGTCGGCAATCCCGCGCATGTCCCGCACCGCCCGAGCCGTCCTAGCGTGGGGCAATGCCCTACACCCCCTGCACCTACTCCGTGACCGCCCACTCGCCCGCGAAGCCCCCCGCCGTCTTCGGCGTCCTCGTCGACGCCGCCACCTGGCCGACCTGGTCGGCGATCGACGCCGTGGAGGTCGAGCCCGGCAGCGGCTCCCCCGAAGGCCCCGCGGGCCCCGCAGTCCCTCAGCAGGTCGGCGACACCCGCGTCTTCCGTACCGGCAAGACGATCGCCCGCGAGCGCATCGTCGAACTCGTCGCCGACCGGCGGTTCGTCTACGAGAACGAGAGCGGCCCCTTCCGGTCCTACCGCGGCACCGTCGAACTCGCCGAGTCGCCGCAGGGCGGCACCGACATCACCTGGTCGGCGGTCTTCGAGCCGAAGCCGCGCCTCTCGGGTCCGTTCTGGCGGTGGTATCTGACGCGCTTCATGCAGCGGATGGTCAGCGGCCTGGCCGCCTACGCCGACACCGGCGGGGCCGCGCGCGGCTGACCCACGCCCGTAGAGCCCGTAAAGCCGCTGACCACCCGCCTCAGCCGCCGTGCTCCTCCAGCACCATCCCCGCCGCCGTCTCCCCCACCACCACACACGGAGCCGTCGTATTGGCGAGCGTGACGTGCGGCAGCACAGCGGCGTCCGCGACGCGCAGCCCGGTGACGCCGTACACCCTCAGCTGTCCGTCCACCACCGCGTCCCCGTCCGTGCCCATCCGGGCGGTGCCGCACTGGTGCCAGAACGTCTCGACCGCGTTGCGCAGGAACAGCTCCACGTCGGCCCGCGCCGTGGCCGCCGGCGCCACCTCGCGCTTGAGGTACGGGGCGAACTCGGCCGAGTTGCCGATCTCGCGGGCCATGGCGACGCAGGCCGGCGCCGAGGCCACGTCCTCGGGGTCGGAGAGGAAGCGCGTGTCGACGCGCGGGGCGAGCGTCGGGTCCGTACCCGCGAGGGAGATCCGGCCCTTGCCGCGCTGCCGCATGCCGGGGAGGAAGGTGACCGCCCGTTCCGGCAGCGGGTACTGGGCGGCGCTTTCGGGGGACACCGAGCCCGTGGGCGAGAGGTAGAGGAAGAATTCCGGCGCTCCGGGCCGCGTCTCGTCCTCCCAGAAGCAGACCGCCTGGCTGCGCGTGGGCGGCGGCATCGGTATGTCGTGGGTCTGCCATACGCAGCCGAAGCGGATGTGGTCGTCCAGGTTCCGGCCGACGCCGCAAATTCAACAGCTTCACAGCTGTCCTATGGGCGGATAATCAGCGGATGGTCAAGGGGCATGCACCTGCCCGACGGCCGGATTTTGCATGATCATGCATGGTGAGGCATACTCTTCCTATGTCCAAGGTTCTCACCTCACTGCCCACTGGCGAACGCGTCGGCATCGCCTTCTCCGGCGGCCTCGACACCTCCGTCGCCGTCGCCTGGATGCGCGACAAGGGTGCCGTCCCCTGCACCTACACCGCCGACATCGGCCAGTACGACGAGCCCGACATCGCCTCGGTGCCCGGCCGTGCCAAGACGTACGGCGCCGAGATCGCGCGCCTGGTCGACTGCCGCGCCGCGCTGGTCGAGGAGGGCCTCGCCGCGCTCTCCTGCGGAGCCTTCCACATCCGCTCCGGCGGCCGCCCCTACTTCAACACCACGCCGCTCGGCCGCGCCGTCACCGGCACGCTCCTGGTCCGGGCGATGCTGGAGGACGACGTCCAGATCTGGGGCGACGGCTCGACGTTCAAGGGCAACGACATCGAGCGGTTCTACCGCTACGGCCTGCTCGCCAACCCCCAGCTGCGGATCTACAAGCCATGGCTGGACGCGGACTTCGTGACCGAGCTCGGCGGGCGCAAGGAAATGTCGGAGTGGCTGCTCGCCCACGACCTGCCCTACCGGGACAGCACCGAGAAGGCGTACTCCACCGACGCCAACATCTGGGGCGCCACGCACGAGGCCAAGACCCTGGAGCACCTGGACACAGGCGTCGAGACGGTCGACCCGATCATGGGCGTGAAGTTCTGGGACCCGTCGGTCGAGATCGCCGCCGAGGACGTGACGGTCGGCTTCGACCAGGGCCGTCCCGTGACGATCAACGGCAAGGAGTTCGCCTCCGCCGTCGACCTGGTGATGGAGGCCAACGCCGTCGGCGGCCGCCACGGCATGGGCATGTCGGACCAGATCGAGAACCGGATCATCGAGGCCAAGAGCCGCGGCATCTACGAGGCCCCCGGCATGGCCCTGCTGCACGCCGCGTACGAGCGCCTCGTCAACGCGATCCACAACGAGGACACCCTCGCCCAGTACCACAACGAGGGCCGGCGCCTCGGCCGCCTCATGTACGAGGGCCGCTGGCTGGACCCGCAGGCCCTGATGGTGCGCGAGTCGCTCCAGCGCTGGGTCGGCGCGGCCGTCACCGGCGAGGTCACGCTGCGGCTGCGGCGCGGCGAGGACTACTCGATCCTCGACACGACCGGCCCCGCCTTCAGCTACCACCCCGACAAGCTGTCGATGGAGCGCACCGAGGACTCGGCGTTCGGTCCGGTGGACCGGATCGGCCAGCTCACCATGCGCAACCTCGACATCGCCGACTCGCGCGCCCGGCTGGAGCAGTACGCGGGCCTCGGCATGGTCGGCACCGGCCAGGCCGCGCTCGTCGGCGCCGCCCAGGCGGCCTCGACCGGGCTGATCGGCGCGATGCCGGAGGGCGGAGCCGAGGCCATCGCCTCGCGCGGCGCGGTCTCCGGCGACGAGGAATTCGAACTCCTCGACCGCGCGGCGATGGAATTCGGCACGGACTGAGCACCACGGTTCGGGTGCGGTAGCGAACAGCGGTCACCGGCCTTGGGTGCGGACCGCGAACGGTCTGCGCACAAGGCCGAGCCGTACGTGTGCCGGGGCGCCCTCGGAACCCGTCAGCCGGAGACGATGTCGATGATCGCCGTACCGTCCGCGCCGGGCGCCACCTGAATCACGACGGCTTGCGGCTGGGGGCTCGGTCGGGTGGCGGGGACCAGCCCCCCGCAGGAGTTGCCGCCACCGGTGCTGCGGACGACCGTGACGCAGCCCTGGCCCCGGCCGCTCGCGCCGCCTCCGAACTGGCCGCCGCCCGAGCGCACGGTGTATTCGATCTTGTTCGGGCCGACCTCGGTCACGGACATGGTCGCCGCGGCCCCGGCGGGCCCCCTGAAACGGAACGTCACGGGCTCGGACACCGCGATCTCGCAGTTGCCGTCCGCGCACGCGCCGACGTCACGCCCGTCCGTCGCCGACGCCGAAGCTGTCGGCGTCCGCTCAGGGGAGGACTCGGGCGAGGACGGATTCGGGGCTTGCTTCGAGGCCTGCTTCGACGCCTGCCGATGAGATGCGGATGAGGCCGCCCCGTCCGTGCGGCCCGCCCCGCCGGAAGCGTCGCAGCCGACCACCGCCAAGGCGGCGAGCGCGCAGAACACAGCTCCCCGCCGATACGCGTGACCTGCTCGCAAGCCGCGTGCCGACACCGTCGTGACCATGGCGACTCCCCGCGTCCCGGACGTCCCCGCGCCCCGGCAGCCAGCTTTCCCGTACTCCAACGTCATCAAGCGCCGTGGGCGAGCGATAGATCCTACGAGCGCGAGCCCGCCGACGGCGCAGCATGGATACGGGCCGGATCGGCCGCACGCACCGCCGCCTTCCCGTCCAGCCCCCACCCCTCCCCGTACGCCGCGTCGAAGGCCCCCTCCCCCAGCGCGGCCCGCCCCCGGCGGGTGAGGTCGCGGACCTGACGGTCCGTACGGTCGTGAGCGCCGCGCAGCCGGGACGCGGCGCCGAGCAGGACAGCGGCCGTGCGAGGGAGCCCGTACGCCTCGGCGAGCGCCGCCGCGTTCACCGCCACCAGTGACGTGACCGGCAGGTCGCCGGTGGCCAGCGCCGCCGCGTACGCCGTCGTCAGCGCCCGCTCCGCGCCGGCCGGGTCGCCCAGTTCCAGGCGGAGCGAGGCCCTGCCGGTGCCGAGCAGCACCAGCGCGTGGGCGCCGGGGAACGGGGGCGTGCCGCGCAGCCCCTGTTCGGCCGCGTCGAGCAGTTCCCGCGCCCGGTCCAGGTCGCCGAGTCCCACCCTGAGGCGGGCCTCCCACACGTCGACCAGGCACAGCATCCCCGGCAGCGTCGTGCGCAGCGCCCGCTCCCGGGCCGCGTCGATCGTCGCGATCACCAGGTCGGTCTCACCGCGCCGCAGGTACAGGTCGATCCAGCGCAGGTCGCCGAACACCTCGTCGCTCAGGCTCAGCGAGCCGAACTCGCGCTCCAGTTCACGGGCCCGGCGCAGATCGGCCAGCGCGCCGTCGAGGTCGTCGTCGTACTGCCGCAGCTGGGCGCGCATCGGCAGCGCGTTGGCCTGGCCCCATTGGTCGCCGACCTGCCGGAAGCGGGCCAGGGCCGCCTCCACGTCGGTGCGCGTCCGCTCCAGATCGCCCACGTTCTCGGCGAACCGGGCCCGGTACATGCGGGCCAGCCCGGACAGCCACACGTCGTCGCCGTCGGCGAGGCGCTCGATGATCGCGGGCGCGGTCTTCGCTCCCCGCAGGAACGTGAACGGGAGCGCGATGAGCACACCGTACGGACCGGGCGGTTCCGGGCCCACGAGCAGCCGTTCGGCCAGTTCCTCCACCTCGGCCCAGTCGGCCGCGGCCTCTTCGGGGGTCCTCCCCGGCCAGTGACCGAGCCGGTTGAGCAGATGGATGGCTCGGGCGCAGTCGCGGTCGGCGGATCGGGCACTGGTCGACGGCTCGCCGTCCGGCACCGCCAGCGCCTCGCCCAGCCAGTAGGCCGCTTCGGAGTGCCGGTCGAGCATCTGCCAGTACCAGGCCAGGTTCAGGGCGAGGACGACCGCGCCGGAGGCGTCGCCCGTGTCGCAGCGGCGGCGCAGCGCGGCCAGTGTGTTGTCGTACTCGGCCCTGATGACGCGCATGGCGGCCGGCTGGCCGCCGCCGCGCAACCGCGGCTCGTAACGGGCCGCCAGCTCTGCGAAGTAGCCGGCGGCCAGGTCGCGTACGGTCCCGAGCGCGCCCGTCGCGGCCAGGCGGTCGGCGCCGTACTCGCGCAGCGTCTCCAGCATGCGGTAGCGGCCCGGTTCGGGGGCGAGGTGCAGCAACGACCGGTCGACGAGGGCGGCGAGGAGTTCGGGGATGCCGGCGGGCGGCACGTCGGTGCCGGCGCAGAGGGCCGCGGCCGAGGCCGGTGTGACGCCGCCGGGCAGGACCGCGACGCGTTCGGCGACCGTACGCTCGTCCGCGCTCAGCAGGTCCCAGCTCCAGGCGATGACGGCGCGCAGCGTGCGGTGGCGGGGCAGCGCGGTGCGGCTGCCGGTGGTGAGCAGCCGGAAGCGGTCGGAGAGCCCGTCGGCCAGTTCGGGCAGCGACAGCGTACGGAGCCGGGCCGCGGCCAGTTCCAGGGCGAGCGGCATCCCGTCCAGGCCGCGGACCACCCGTCGGACGTCGTCCAGCGTCGCCTTGTCGGTCGCGAAGCCGGGGCGTACGGCCGCGGCCCGCTCGGTGAACAGGCGTACCGCCGCCGCCCGCCGGGCCTCCTCGACGCCGTCGTCCGGGCCGGGCAGCGCGAGCGGGCCGAGCGGTACGAGCGCCTCGCCATCGACCGCGAGGGGTTCGCGGCTGGTGGCGAGCGCGCGCAGCCCGGGGCAGCGGGACAGCAGGGCCGCGACCAGGTGGGCCACGGCGTCGATCAGGTGCTCGCAGTTGTCGACGAGCAGCAGGATCTCCCGGCCGCCGAGCCGGTCGACGAGTACGTCCAGTTCGTCGCCGTCCGTCCGCCCACGGGCCTCGAACCGCGCGCCGCCGCGCATCCCGATCCCGGCGAGCACGGCCGCGCCGACCTTCGCCGGCTCGGTGACGGAGGCCAGGTCGATCATCCACGCGCCGTCCCGGTACTGGTGGCGGCGGCGACGGGCGGCCTCGACGGCGAGACGCGTCTTCCCCGCGCCGCCGGGGCCGAGCACGGTGACGAGCCGCCCCGCGGCGAGCAGCGTCCCGATCCGGGCGAGGTCGTCATCGCGCCCGACGAAGCTGGTCAGGGG
>NZ_JBHVHQ010000222.1:0-11018 GCF_042800135.1 Streptomyces sp. NPDC057654
CCGTCGCTTCCCGCGGCGCTATGACACGCTGTGAAGGGAGTCCGTGTGCGCGATGCGGGCGGCGGACGTGAGGTGAGAACGGCGTGCAGGTGCCCCGATGGCGGACCGTGGGCATAGCCCTGTTCCGGGTGCTGGTCGTCTGGGCGGTCTCCACCGTCACCATGGTCGTCCTCGCCGCCGTCCTCCCCGACTTCCGCCTCCAGTCCGCCGACGGCGACAGCGCCACCCGGATAGCCATCACGGCCGCGGCCGGCGCCGGAGCGTTCGGCCTGCTCAGCGCCCTGGTCTGGCCCCTGCTCGTACGGGCCCTGCTGCTCGTGCCGGCCTTCGTGCTCGGCCTCCTGGTCTTCTTCCTCAACGCCTCGCTGCTGCTCGTCGCCCTCGATCTGGCCCCCGTCGGCAACGGCTCCGTCGGCCCGGAGACCGCCGTCGTGGTCGCCGCCGTGATGTCCGCCGCCTCCTCCGCCACCAGCACCGCGCTCACCGTCCACGACGACGGCGCGTACCGGCGGCGGCTCGCCCGCCTCGCCGACCGCCGAAGACGCCGCCAGGACAGCCAGGACAGCGGGGGCAGCGGGGGCAGCGGGGACACAGCCGCCGGGGACCCGGCCCGACCGATGCCGCCCGGCACGGTCTTCCTCCAGCTCGACGGCGTCGGCCACGACGTGCTGCGCGACGCCCTGCGCGAGCGCCCCGGCACGGCCGGCCGGACCCGGCCGCCGCTGATGGAGCACGTGGCGCGGTGGGCCGCCACCACCCACCGCCTCACCCCGTGGCGCACCGACTGGTCCAGCCAGACCGGCGCCAGCCAGCTCGGCATCCTGCACGGCTCCAACGAGGACGTGCCCGCCTTCCGCTGGTACGAGAAGGAGAGCGGCGAGGTGATGATCAGCAACCGGCCGAGCAGCGCCGCCGAGCTCCAGCGCCGCGCCGCCGCCCGCAGCGGCCACGCCGGGCTGCTCACCGACGACGGCGCCAGCCGCGGCAACCTCTTCACCGGCGGCGCCGACCAGCTCGCCCTGGTGCTGTCCATCGCCGCCCGGCGAGGCCGCGAGAACCGCTCCCGCTCCGGCTACTTCGCCTACTTCTGCGACCCCGCCAACGCCGCCCGCACCGCCGCCTCCTTCATCGCCGAACTCTTCCGGGAGATCGGCCAGTCCCTCGCCGCCAAGGCCCGCCGCGAGCGCCCCCGCGTGGGGCGCGGCGGCCTGTACCCCTTCATCCGCGCCTTCGCGACCGTCGTCGAGCGCGACGTGGTGGTGGCCGCCGTCATCGGCGACATCCTCTCCGGCCGCACCGCCGTCTACGCCGACCTGGTCGCGTACGACGAGGTGGCCCACCACTCCGGGCCGCGCAGCCGCGACACCCACCAGGTGCTGCGCCGCCTCGACCGGTCGCTCGCGCTGATCGCCAAGGTCATCGACCACGCGCCGCGCGACTACCGGCTCGTGCTCCTCTCCGACCACGGCCAGAGCCCCGGCGCGACCTTCGCCGCCCGTTACGGCCTCACCCTCCAGGACCTGGTACGGGCCGGATGCGGGCTGCCCGTGCCGCGCCGCGCCCAGCGCACCCGCAGCGGCGCCGAGGCACGGGTCGCGGCGCGCGCCGCCCTGCGCCGCCCGGAGGCCGCGGAGACCCCGGAGGAGGAGACCCGCCGCGGCCCGTCGCGGGACCCCGTCGTGCTCGGCTCCGGGAACCTCGGCCTCGTCTCCTTCCCCGACTTCCCCGGCCGCGCGAGCCGCGAGGACATCGAGCGCCACCACCCGGCCCTGCTGCGCACCCTCGCCGAACACCCGGGCATCGGCTTCCTGCTCGTACGCTCCGCCGAACACGGCCCCGTGGTGCTCGGCCGCGACGGGGCCGAACACCGGCTGGACAGCGGGGAGGGCGCCGAGCACAGCCCGCTGAACGCGTTCGGGCCGGGCGCGGTCGAGGCCGTGCGCCGCACCGCCGGCTTCCCGCACGCCGCCGACATCATGGTCAACTCCGCCTGCGATCCGGCGACCGGCGCGGTGCACGCCTTCGAGGAGCAGATCGGCTCGCACGGCGGCCTGGGCGGCGAACAGGGCCACCCCTTCCTGCTGTGGCCCCGCGAACTGACGCCGCCCGTGGCCGACGGCGCCGAACTCGTGGGCGCGGAACGGGTACATGAGGTGCTGCGCCGCTGGCTCGACGAGGCCGCCGCCGCCCGGCCCGCGACCGATCCGCCCCTGGACGAGGAACTGGCCGCGGGCCGCGTCCCGTAGTTCCTTATGCCGTTCCCGCTCTTCTTTTCCCCCGGTTCCCCCGGTTTCTCCGTAATGCACGCTGGTCCGGCCCCGCGTCCGGCGGGCCCTATAATCCCCCCATGGCACAGAAGGTAGTTACCACCTACGTTGACGATCTGACCGGCGAAGAGTCGGCGGAGATCGCTAAGCACACCATCCTTGTCGACGGCGCGGGGGTCGAACTCGACCTCACCGACGAAAACTACGACAAGCTGCTGGAGTTGCTTCAGCCCTATCTGCACGCCGAGGGCGCCCGCCGGGTCCGCGGCAGCGTGGCCGTGGCCAAGGGCAAGCCCCGCAAGGCGCCGGCCGCCGGGGAGAATACCGCGGAGATCCGCGCCTGGGCGAAGGCGAACGGATACGAGGTCAACGACCGCGGCCGGGTGCCCGCGTCGGTGAAGGAAGCCTACGAAAAGGCCGCCCGCTGAGCCGGTGGATTTTTCGAAATGCCGGGCCCCAAGGCAATGACCTTGGGGCCTTTGCTATTGGCGCGGCGGCCCGCGAAATCCGCCGCGCACCCTCTCGCGCCTACGATCCCGTGCGTACGATTCGCCGTATCGCCGTCCGCGCCTCCACTGTCCGCACCTCCCTCGCGCGTGTGGACGAATCGTCGCCGCGCGCTGAGATCGCTGGACGTTTTACGGTGTTGAGCAGCGCCTCGCGCAAGGAAACGCGGTGATTTGTCCGCACAGCATGGTTCGGTGAGCATGTTCTGTCGCCCGGAACCATACGGGGGCCTGCACGACGAGAGGCGCACCACCTCATGCACGACACCGACGGCACCCACACCCGCCGCTTCGGGCTCCCCACCGCGACCGCCCTGGTCATGGGGAACATCATCGGCGGCGGCATCTTCCTGCTGCCCGCCTCGGTCGCCCCGTTCGGCACCGTCAGCCTGGTCGCCTTCGGCGTCCTGACGATCGGGGCCATCGCGCTCGCGCTCGTCTTCGGGCGGCTCGCGAAGCGCGACCCGCGCACCGGAGGCCCGTACGTCTACGCGCGCACGGCGTTCGGCGACTTCGCCGGGTTCCTGTCCGCCTGGTCGTACTGGACGATGACCTGGGTGAGCAACGCCGCGCTCGCCGTGGCCGGGGTCGGCTACTTCCATGTCCTGGCGGGCGGCCGGCACTCCATGGGCGTGGATCTGACCGTCGCCCTCGTCGCGCTGTGGCTGCCCGCGCTCGCCAACTTCGCGGGCACCCGCTGGGTCGGCGCGGTCCAGCTCGTCTCCGCGGTGCTGAAGTTCGTACCGCTGCTCTTCGTCGCCGTCGTCGGCCTCTTCTTCTTCGACCCGCACAAACTGGGCGCGTTCAACGAGGGCGGCGGCAGCGCGGTCGGCGGGCTCTCGGCCGCGGCCGCGATCCTGCTCTACAGCTATGTGGGCGTCGAGTCCGCGGCGATGAGCGCCGGCGAGGTCCGCGACCCGGAGCGCAATGTGGGCCGGGCCAGCGTGCTCGGCGTGATCGGCGCGGCCGTCGTCTATCTGCTGGGCACGGTCGCCGTCTTCGGCACCGTCGCCCATGACGATCTCGTCACCTCCACCGCCCCCTTCTCCGAGGCGGTCGACGTGATGTTCGGCGGCGAGTGGGGCGGCACGCTCATCGCGGTCGCCGCCGTCATCTCCATCGTCGGCGCGCTCAACGGCTGGACGCTGATGAGCGCGCAGGCCCCCTACGCCGCCGCGAAGGACGGGCTCTTCCCGGTCTCCTTCGCCCGCAAACGGCGCGGCGTGCCGACGTTCGGCGTGCTCGTCGGCACCGTCCTCGCCTCGCTGCTCACCGTCATCAACTACGTCTCCGGCTCCGGCGGCGTCTTCAAGATCCTCGTCCTGATCACCACCTTCTCGGCCACCGTGCCGTACCTGCTCGCCGCCGCCGCGCAGCTCTACTTCCTGCTGACGGGGCGGCGCGAACAGGTCCGTACGGGCTCCTTCGCGCGGGACGTGGTGCTCGCCGCCGTGGGCTTCGGCTTCTCCTTCTGGCTGGTCGCGGGCGCCGGATACGCCGCGATCTACCAGGGCGTGCTGTTCCTGTTCGCCGGCATCCCGGTCTATGTGTGGATGGCGGCCCGCCGTCAGGCCGTGTCGCCGCCGTCGACGACCAAGTCCGCGCCGACGGTGGACGCGGCGTCCTCCGACGCGAGGTAGAGCACGGCCGCGGCGATCTCCTGTGCGGCGGCGGCCCGTCCGGCGGGTATCTCGCGCCGCATGCGCTCGGTCTTCTGCTCCGGGCTCTCGCCGGGCAGCGTGGACATGGGCGCGTCCGTCTTGCCCGGACTCACCGCGTTGACGCGCACGCCGTCGGCGATGTGATCGAGGGCGGCGTTGCGGGTCAGCGCGGTCAGGGCGGCCTTGCTCGCGACGTACGCGCCGAGGCCCGCGTCCCGCTTGTGCGCGCCGAGGTTGGACGAGACGTTCACGATGGCGCCGCCGCCGTGGGCCCGCATATGGGCGATCTCGTGCTTGAGGGAGAGGAAGGCCCCGGTGACGTTGGCGTCCAGGGCCCGCCGGAAGTCCGCCTCGGGAATGTCGGCGACCGGGGCCGACGGCACGAACACCCCGGCGTTGTTGACGGCGACGTCGAGCGAGCCGAAGCGGGCCACGGTCTCCCCGACCAGGCGCGCCACGTCCTGCGAGTCCGTCACATCGGCGGTGACGGCGGCGGCGCCACCGCTGCCGCCCGCGGCCTCGATGAGCGCCACGGTCTCCTTGAGCGGCTCGGCCCTGCGGCCGGAGACGACGACGTTCGCTCCCTCGCGGGCGAAGGCGAGGGCGATGCCGCGCCCGATGCCGGTGCCGCCGCCGGTGACGAGGACGGTCTTGCCGGAGAAGCGTGCGGTCATGGTGGGTTCTCCAAAGAGGTAGAGCGAAATACGAGAATGAACGGTCTCGAATAAAGGCGTGAGGCGGCATGGTGTGAGAAGGCGAAAGGCTGAAGACGAAAGGCGGCCCTCGGTCGCGATGTCAGTCCAGCAGGGTCAGGGCCTGCCGCGCCGCGTCCCGCAGCCTGACGGGTTCGCCGCCCGACTTGCCGACCACCCGCATGCCCTGGAGCAGTACGAGCAGCATCCGGGCGAGCGCCGCCGGGTCCCGGTCGGCGGCGAGCTCCCCCTGGGCCCTGGCGCGCAGGAGCGCCGAGGTGAGCGCGGTCTCGACGCTGTTCCAGTCGGCCTCGACCCGGCGGCACGCGGCGGTGTCGTGCGGGGCCAGCTCCACGGCCGTATTGGCGACGAAACAGCCGCGCCGCAGCTCGTCGTGGGCGGACTCGTCCGCGTAGCGCCACACCAGCGCCCGTACGGCGGGCAGGGCCGGCCCCGGTTGGGACAACTCCTCGATCAACGGCGGTGTCTTCTGCTCCCCGTACCGTTCGAGCGCCTTCAGGTACAGCTCGCGCTTGCCGCCGAAGGTGGCGTAGATGCTCGCCCGCGCGACACCGAGGTGCTCCACGAGGTCCGCCATCGACGTCGCCTCATAGCCGCGCAGCCAGAACAGCTCCACGGCTGACTGCAACGCGGCGTCCGGGTCGAATTCCTTGGTCCTGGCCACATCGGGAACTCTAGATGTTTCGAGAACGGTCGGTCAAGAAACTCGATATGCGGTCCTGCGTGCACGGCGTGGTTCAGGGAGCGCCTCGCAGGCGGCGGGGCGCTCCCTGGGGGTGGACTCGGCGCCTATCGCGCCCGCTCGATCACTTCAGGTCGATCTGGAACACCTTGTCGGAACCGGCCGGCTGGCGGCCGGCGAGATCGGCGTTGGTGGTGGAGAGCCACAGGGCGTCCTTGCCGGGCACCGTCTCGACGGTGCGCAGCCGGCCGTAGCTCTTGGTGTAGTACGCCTTCGGGGTGCCCGCGTCCGTGCCGTCGACCGGGATGCGCCACAGGCGCTGGCCCTTGAGGGCCGCCATGTACAGCGCGCCGTCGGCGTATGTGACGCCGCTCGGGGACGCCTCGCCGACCTTCCACTGGCGCTTGGGGTTGGTCATCCCCGAAGTGGAGCACTGCCCCTCGCACTTGGGCCAGCCGTAGTTCTTCCCGGGCTCGATGAGGTTGAGCTCGTCGAACTTGGCGTCGCCCAGCTCCGCCTCCCAGAGCCGCCCTTGCGGATCCCAGGTCAGTCCCTGCGGATTGCGGTGGCCGTAGGAGTAGACGAGGGTGCCGAACGGGTTGCCGGGGGCGGGCTTGCCGTCGGTCGTCATGCGCAGGATCTTGCCGTTGAGCGACGACTTGTCCTGGGCGAGGTCGGAGGTCCGGGCGTCGCCCGCTGTCGCGTAGAGATATCCGTCCGGGCCGAACTTCAGCCGCCCGCCGTTGTGGAACTTGTTCTTCTTGATGCCCTTGACGAGCACCTTGTAGTCGCTGAGCTTGGAGCCGTCGAACGTCATACGGGCGACGCGGTTGCCCTCCGCCGCGGTGTGCATGAAGAAGACGTAGTGGTCGCTCTTCCAGTTCGGCGAGACCGCCGCCCCGAGGAGGCCGCCCTCGCCGTCCGTGGTCACGGCCTCAGGGACCTTGCCGACCTGCTTCTTCGCGCCCGACTGCGAGAGTGTGAAGACCTTGAAGGACTCGCGCTCGGTGATCAGGGCCGAGCTGTCGGGCAGCCAGCTCAGGCCCCAGGGAATCGTCCAGTCGGACGAGACGGTCTTGACGTCGCCGGGAGCGGAATCGGCGGCGGAGCCGGCGGCGTTCGCTGTCCGCGGCCCGGCCGTCGGGGGCTCCGCCGCGCCGCCGGGGTCGGCGGTCGCCAGCAGCAGGCCCGCGGCCAGTGCCGTCGCGGCCGCGGAGGCCGTCAGGGCGTTTCGGGCGGCTCCGGTGCGTGTGCGCATGGGGGGTCTCCGATGGGGAAGCGCGGCCGGAGCCTCGGGATCGGCACGGCCGCCGTTTGCCGGTACAGGAGGTTGCGCGCTGGTGCGGCTGCTGGGCCGGGGAGCCGGGGGAGGCCGGACACCAGTGGAGGTCGAGTGAGTCGAGCGATTGGAAGGTTTCCTTCTGGTTCGGCGGTTCGGCCGGAACGTACAGCCTTGTCGTGCGCGGGTCAAGGGAGTCGAAGGTAGGAGGTCTCTTTCCGGACCGTCCGCGAACGTCGATGGCCTGCTGATTACTGCTCCCCGCCAACCCCCACCGTTCCGCCTCCGACGTGCGATAGATCGGACCAATGTGCCCGGCCCTATTGACCGTGTCCTGTCGACTCGCGATTCTGCATCGGAAGGGAAGGTGACGGACGGCGGCCGTCGCCCACCACCCGTCGGCCCGGAGGCGGTTCGGGGGAGAGCGCCTTGTGCGGCGGGCTCGACGCACTGTGCCCGCGGCGCTGACGCACGGACCCCGCGCCGCGGACGGCCCCCGACCCAGAAGGCAGGTCCGATGAGCAGCAGACTCCGCGGCGCCCTGACCGCCGCAGCGCTGGCCCTGGTCACCCTCGCCGCTCCGGCCGTCGGCGGCGCCGACGCCCTCGCCGACCCCGTACGCCCGACCCCCGCCGCAAGCACAGCCACTGCCTCAGCCGCAACCCCAGCCTCAGCCGCCCCGCGCGCCGCCGCCGACTGGTCCTCGGCGGTCGTGGACTCGACCCTCGCGCGCTACACTCCGGACACCATCGGCGGCTGGTCGTACCCCGTCGGCCTCTACCTCTACGGCCAGTACCTCGTCTACCAGCGCACGCACGAGCCGCGCCTCCTCTCGTACATCAAGCAGTACGTGGACCGGTTCGTCGACGGCGACGGGAAGATCGGCCAGGCGTTCAACAGCCTGGACAGCATGCAGGCCGGGCGGCTGCTGGTGATCCTGCACCACGAGACGGGCCAGGACCGCTACCGGATCGCCGCCCAGAAGATCCGCCGCCGGCTCGACACCTACCCGCGCACCGACGACGGAGGGTTCTGGCACGCCACCTCCGCGAGCAGGGCCCACCAGCTCTGGGGCGACGGCGTCTACATGGTGAACCCCTTCCTCGTCGAGTACGCGCGCGAGTTCGGCGACCGGAGCTACGCCTACGACGAGGCGGCCCGGCAACTCACGGTCTACGGTGGCCACTTGCAGGAGCCCAACGGCCTGCTCAAGCACGCCTATGACGAATCGCGGACGGCGGACTGGGCGGACGACGACACCGGGCGCTCGTCCGAGAGCTGGTGCCGCGCCGTCGGCTGGTATTCCATGGCGGCCGTCGACGTGCTCGACGCCATCCCCGCGGACCACCCCCGCCGCTCGCGGCTCCTGACCGTCCTGCGGCGGCTCGCCGCCGGGCTGGAGAAGTACCAGGACCCCGCCACCGGCCGCTGGTTCCAGGTGATCGACAAGGGCGGCCGGTCCGACAACTGGACCGAGACCTCCTGTTCGAGCATGTTCACCTTCGCCCTCGCGCGCGGCGCCCGTCAGGGCTACCTCGACGCGCACTACGCGGACGTCGCCGAGCGCGGCTTCCAAGGGGTGCTGCAACGCATCTCGCTCGGCGGCGACGGGCGGACCGAACTGTCCGGCATCTCGGTGGGCACCAACGTCGGCGACTACGCCTTCTACGTCCAACGCCCGCGCGTGACCAACGACTTCCACGGCCTCGGCGCCTTCCTGATCATGTACGAGCAGCTACGGCACCCGGCGGCGGCTCGGGCGGCCGGCGTCCCGCGGACAGGGGGAGCGGCATGAGCACGAGCAGGAGAGCGTTCACCAGGGTCGCCGCGGCACTCGCCCTGCTCCTGGGGCTCCTCGCCCTCCCCGGCTCGGCGCGCGCCGAAGTGGAGCACCCCCGCCAGGAGTTCCTGCGCGGCTCGGTCTCCGGCCTCTTCCTGCACTGGGGCGAGCGGACGTACCCGCAGCACACCGACTGCGCCCAGTGGGAGTCCGACGTCACCAAGGGCGGCTGGTCCCCGTCGTACTGGGTGCGCGAGGCCCAGAAGCTGCACACGCGATACCTCGTCCTCGCCACCTTCCACAGCAGGCTCGGCTACGCCCGCGCCTGGCCGTCGAAGATCCCCGGCTCGTGCTCCACGAAGCGGGACTTCCTCGGCGAGCTGATCACGGCGGCGGAGGCGAAGGGCCTCAAGGTCATCCTGTATATGACCGACGACCCCCAGTGGCACGACCAGGGCGGCCACGAGTGGCTCGACTCGGCCGCCTATTCCCGCTACAAGGGCCGCGACATCGACCTCACGGAGCGGGACGGCTTCGGGGAGTTCTCCTACGACAACTTCCTCGAAGTGATGGGCCGATATCCGCGGCTCGGCGGGTTCTGGATCGACAACGACAACGACTACTGGCTCGACCACGGCCTCTACGAGAAGATCCGCGAGACACGGCCGGACTACACGCTCAGCAACAACAACGAGGACACGCCGATCATGGACATGATCAGCAATGAGCAGAAGACCGGCATGTCCCCGGCGTACGACTACCCGCAGGCCGTCTACACCGCGGCCCCCCGCCTCATCGAGGCCGACTTCAAACTCCCCTCCAAGGGCGCCTGGTGGTACGACGGCTCCGACCCCGCCGTCGACCGGGCGCTCACCCTCGGCCGCCTCGTCACCAACGCGGGCTCCTCCATCAAGGCCCTGATGGCGGAGACGGCCCAGGTCAGCGGTCGCTTCCCCGCGAAACAGGAGGCGTTCAACGACTTCGCCGACGGCTATCTCGACGCGATCTGGCCGTCCCTGCACGGCACCGAGGGCGGCGGCTATCTGCACGGCGGCCTCCAGCCGGGGCAGTGGAACGACGGCGCGTACGGCGTCACGACCGTCAGCAAGGCCGACCCCGACCGCCATTACGTCCACGTCCTGACGCCCCCGAAATCCGGCACGCTGCGCGTCCGCGACAACGGCTACCGCGTGGCGGCCGTGAGCGACCTGCGCACCGGCGAGCCCGTCCCCTTCACCCAGTCCGGCGGTTCCCTCACCCTCACCCGCACGGGCGGCTGGGACCCGTACGACACCGTCTTCCAGGTGCGGACCGCCGGCCGTACGGGCATCCTGCCGCCCGCCTCGTACCGCATGAGCGCCACCGCCGCAGCCCCCGGCCACGCGCCCGCGGCGGCGGCCGACGGCGACTACCGCACCTACTGGGACAGCGCGAAAACCCTCCCCGTCTCCCTCGACTTCGATCTCGGCGCGGACCGGACCGTCCGCTATCTCGCCCTCAACCAGCGCGAGGACTCGGTGAGTTACGCGCGCTCCGCCACCGAGCAGTCCGCGCGGATCAAGGACTACCGGGTGTACGCGAGCGAGGACGGCAAGAACTGGGGAAGCCCGGTGAAGACCGGCGCCCTGCCCAGCCACCGGGCCGTCGCCTTCATCGACCTCCCCGCGACCACCGCGCGCCACATCCGGCTGGAGGTCCGCAGCACCCACGCCGCGGCCTCCGACACGACCCGCTATCAGCGCCTGCGTGTCGACGAGGCATGGCTGGGCGCCGCCTACGCCACGCCCGCCGCCGGACACCGGAAGGGAGGAAGCTCCTGACGCGCCACGCACGGCCTGATCCACCCGCCCCTACGACAGCTACCTGAATCCCCCCATCGAAAGGCAGGCACAACCCATGAACGACACCCAGGACCGTTCGGCCCCCGCCGCCCCCGGCGACCGCGAGGCGGGCGCCGGACACACCGTCTGGACCACCCCGGACTACGACATCATCGAGACCGGACTCGAAGTCACCGCCTACTCACTGTCCGCCCGCTGAGCGCGCCCGCCATGCTGCTGCGCGTGCTCGGCACCGCGGCGGGCGGCGGGCTGCCCCAGTGGAACTGCGCGTGCCCCGGATGCTCCGGGG
>NZ_JBHVHQ010000223.1:0-10950 GCF_042800135.1 Streptomyces sp. NPDC057654
CTGCCCGTAGGCATGAGCCATCAGTCGTCGTTCTCGTCGTGATCGACGGCGATCGCGTCCTTGCCGTCCGACGGGGTGTTGCACGACGTACCGGCCATGCCCTCCACATCGAGGGCGACCTGCCCGTCGGCGAGGGAGAGCTGCGAGACCGGGTCAACGGCGACCGCGGGGCGGCGGCCGGGGGTAACCAGGGTGGTCAGCGCGTCCAGCCCGAACGGCCGGGTGGCGAGCGGGCCGGCGGGCTCGGTGCGGATGGCGTGGGACAGGGTCGGAACTCGTTCCGTGAGTACGGACATGCTGCGTGTTCCCTTCACTCGGTCTTACGGATCGGCTGGCGTGTGCGTGGTGCACCGCCTCGTATAACGAGCCTGTGAACGAGCCGAGTTGCCCGCGGCGGGACTGGTCCGTCAACAGTCCGCGTCGACGGTGCGCGCGAGGGCGTAGTCGGCGTGCGGCCCGAGTCCGACCTCGGCGCGGCGCGCGTCGAGGTGGTCGGGGTCGGCGACGTCCCACAGGCGAAAGCCGTGACCGTCGCCGGTGTCGAGGTACTGCGTGCCGAACAGCTGCGGTTCCCGCTGGTGCATGAGACACCGGTCGGAGAGGTACGCGAGGTGCCATGCGGGCGCCTCACCGCGGGCGACGGCGTCGCGGAGCATATCCAGGGCTCGTAGCTGGAAGTCGGGTTCGGCGTGCTGGGCGATGAGCCATGCCGCGGTTGCGGCCTGCTCGCCGACAAGGGAGAGGCCGGGCCATCCGTACTCGTCGAGGATGCGGGCGAGAGCGGCGGTGTTGTCGATGTCGACGGTGCGCATCAGGTCGTTGTCGGGGACGACGCTCGGACTGTTCTCGCGTACGCCGCGGGCGTGTTGATCGGCGGCCATGCGGCGCAGCAACTCGTCGGCGACGGCGGGAAGCTGCGGCGGCGGTGTGGGGTCGGGCATGGCTCTGTCCCTCTGCCTACCTGGCGGGCGGTCGGCGGGCGGCCGATGAAGAGTGCGGCCACTGACGGGCCGCGATGGCGCGGTCGTGATGTTCCTCGGGTACGACGATTCGCCGCTCTCTTCGGGGAACGCCGACCGCGGACCGCCGGCGGACGACAGCGTTTGCCGGCACGTATACGCGGGTGACTTCGATGTGGACCGAGCGGCCGACTACGTAGGCGTTGCCGTCCTCGAACTCAAGTCGCTTGCGCCTGCCGGCGAGCTCCCGCACATCGGCGACGACGTGCGGGATGCCGCCTACGGTGACCACGTCGCGCGGCCGGACGCTGTCGGCGGCAATGGTCACGGTCTGCACGAGCGGATCAGGCATACGGACTCCTTCACGGGGGAGGTGAGGCCCGCGCCCCTGCCGCAGGAGGCCGGGCCGCTTAGGGGGAGCCTCGACCGGGGCCATCGCGGCAGGGGGCGGGGGTGGGGGCGCGCCGCGGTGGACGGGCGCGGTGACGTGGGCGGAGCGCGTCATGGGGCGCTCTCCCTTTGCAGTTTGGCGAGGTGCTGCTCGATCCGCTCGCGCAGTTCCTCTTGCTTGCGCATGAGCTCGTCGGTAGTCGGCTGTTCGGGGGGTTTCTGCTGCTCCGTCGTGGGGGTCTGGCCGCTCATCGCTGTACCTCCGGCACGTGAGCGTGGCAGCAACGATGTGGTGTCACTGCGGAGTTGGGGCACCACGCTCAGCAACGCATGTCATGATGTAGGTCACAGCGTCACAGAGTCAAGCTTCTGTTTGGCAGATTGCCAATCTCACGCTCGGCGGGTGTCGGGGGCTGTTGTAGCCTCAGCGGCACACGCAGGCATAGGGGATGGAGATGCCATGGCCGTTGTCAGCAGTGGCAGTCCGCTTACCGCGCGCCGCAAACTGGGGGCTGAGCTGCGGCGATTGCGGGATCGCCTCGGACTCACGACTGAAGATGTCGGGGCGCAGCTCAACTGTCATAACTCCAAGATCAGCCGTGTTGAGCTCGCGAAGCGGGCCTGTACGCGCAAGGACTTTGACGCCTTCATGGAGCTGTACGAGGTTGACGAGGAGAAGCGCTCGGAGCTCGCCGAGCTGATGGTCCGGGGCAAGCAGCGCATCCCGCCGTGGTGGCAGGCGTACGCGGATGTGATCTCCGCGAACTACGCCGAGTTTCTGGCCTACGAGTCGGAAGCGATCCGCTCTCTTGAGTACCAACCGCTCCTCATTCCAGGGCTGTTGCAGACGGAGAGCTACGCCCGCGCGATCACCGGTCCGGGCTTCGCCGCTCTCGGCCCTGATCAGGTCGACAGCCTCGTCGAGGTTCGGATGCGTCGGCAGGAGCGGCTGCGCGATGAGGAGACGCTGACGCTCGACGCTGTCGTTACCGAGGCCGCGCTGCGCCTGCAAGTGGGCGGAGCGGAAGCCATGCGGGCCCAGCTTCGCCACCTTGTCGAAGTTGCATCGCTCCCGAACGTGACATTCCGCGTGATTCCGTTCGAGGCAGGGGAGAACGGGGCAAGCCCGGGAGCTTTCACGCTCTTTAGCGATGGGCAAGAGAGTGATGCAGACGTAGCCTTCATGGAGTCGACGGAAGCGACCACATTCCGGGATGACGCGCTCGCGCTACGCCGCCTGAACCGTCTGTTTCGCAACCTGGCTGGGGCCGCGCTGTCGGATCAGGACACTGTGAAGCTGGTCGAACGTATCGAGAAGGGGCAGTGAGATGAACGAGCCGGCCGACCTGTACGCGGTCGACCTCGCGCGCGCCGCGTGGCGTAAGAGTTCCTACACGGCGAACAACGGCAATTGCGTCGAGGTCGCCCACATCCCCACCATGCCCGGTGTCGCTGTGCGCGACTCCAAGAACGTGGACATTCCAGCGGCACGGGTCTCCCGCGCGGCCTGGTCCTCCTTCCTGGCTGCTGTCGATGACGACACGCTGGCAGGCTGATGACAGGCGAGCGAGCGAAAGCCGAGCTGTACGCGTTGGATCTTTCCGGCGTGACGTGGCTCAGTGCGCCGGACAGTGACGCGCGCGATCGCATCGAGATCGCCAAACTTCCCGGTGGAGCTGTCGCTATGCGAAACCCGGCGGACCCGGCCGGAACAGTGCTGCGGTACACCGCTGCCGAGTGGGAAGCCTTCACCCTTGGCGTGCGCGACGGCGAGTTCGATCTGTCGCCAGGCCACTGACAGCCGGAACGAGACGCAGAACAGCGCCCCTGCACAGCCTTGGAGAACGTTCTGAGAGAAATGGTGTAGACAGTGAAGCCCCAGTACATCGAGTGCGCGTCTGTTGCTGGTCTTGAGTGGGTGAAGTCGTCGTATTCCGGCACGAATAACAACTGTGTCGAGATCGCGAAACTTCCCGCCGGTGGCCGGGCTGTCCGTGACTCGAAGAACCCGACGGGCCCGGCATTGACGTTTTCAACCAGCGAGTGGGCGGCTTTCGTTAAGGGTGTAGACGCTGGAGAGTTCAACGGCTGACAGCTGCCTTGGACAACGTGGTTGAGTCCCCGTATCCGGTGCCGCCGGGTGCGGGGACCGTCTTTGTTTCCTTCAGCCGAAATGAGAGAAGTACCCCCGCTCATCGGGGATATCAGTGGTCACCTGTCAGGTGCGTTTCGTGTCACGGTCATTGCCCAGTGCCGCAGGCCCCTCATCGGGCCCGCCCTGCCCGGCGGCCCCCGCCCGCGCGCGCAGCCGCCGTACCGCCCGTTCCACGTCGAAGGGCAGGATCGTCACCGCGACGTCCCCCAGGTGCTCTACCGTCTTGGCCAGCTGGTCGCCCGTGCCGCGGTGGAGCAGTCGGCCCAGCAGCGGGGAGTAGGTGCGCCGGGGGACCAGCAGGGTCAGCGCGGTGCGGCTGTCCTCGGTGGTGTGCAGGGCCAGGCCGAGTACGGCGTGGTGCAGTCGGCGGTCCGGGCAGGACAGTAGCTCCAGCGGGACGGTGGTGGCGGATGCCTGTTCCCAGCGGTGTGCCAGGCGGCGCGCGTGCACCTCGTCGATCATGAAGTGCACGGCGCGCACCTCGTCGGGGCGGAGCTCGTGCGCGTACCGCAGCGCCTTGACGGCGGCCAGGTCGAGGGCGTCGACGAGGACGTACACCACGTGCCGCCGCCAGCGCGGCCGGTCGTCGTCGAACGGCGGCAGGTTCTCCATCGCCTCGGCCTCTATCCGGTACCGGCCGTTGATGCGGATCAGCGCCCAGACGCCGAGCGGGAAGACCACCACGACCAGCCAGGCGCCCTCGGTGAACTTGGTGACCGCGAAGATCAGCACGACGAGGGCGGAGACCACGGCCGCGGCGGCGTTGACGGCGGTCTTCCAGGCGCGGTGCGGCTCGCGGCGCCGCCAGTGGTGGACGGTCAGCCCGGCGCCCGCCATGGTGAAGCCGGTGAACACCCCGATCGCGTACAGGGCGACGAGCTTGTCGACGCTGCCGCCGGTCACCAGCAGCAGCGCGAGCGAGACGACGGCGAGACAGACGATGCCGTTGGAGAACGCCAGCCGGTGGCCGCGCCGGGTCAGCTGGCGCGGCAGGAACCGGTCCTCGGCGACGAAGCTGGCGAGGAAGGGGAAGCCGGTGAACGGGGTGTTCGCGCCCGTATAGAGCACCAGCGCCGTCGCGAGCTGTACGAAGACGAGACCGGTGGTGCCGAGCGCGCCGCCGCCGAAGACGAGGTGGGCCTCCTGCGCGATGACGGTCGGGTTGCCGTCCGCGTACGGGATGGCGTGCGTGTAGTGCGCGAGCACGGAGACGCTGAGCACCATCGTGCCGAGCACGCAGCTCATGACCGTCAGCGTGCGGCGGGCGTTGGCGCCCTGCGGCGGGCGGAACGCGGAGATGCCGTTGGAGATGGCCTCCAGGCCCGTCAGCGAGGAGCCGCCGTTGGCGAACGCGCGCAACACCATGAACAGGGACGCGCCGTACAGCCAGCCGCCGCCGCTCTCCCCGAGCGGAATCGCACCGCTCGCGTGCACGTCGGCGTGTGGGAGGCCGCCGGTCAGGGCCCGTACCAGGCCGACCGCCACTATCAGCGCGACCGCCAGTATGAAGAGGTACGCGGGGGTGGCGAAGGCGCGGCCCGCCTCGCGCAGGCCGCGCAGATTCCCGTACATCAGGATCAGCACGACCCCCGCGGTGACGGGGAGTTTGAGGTGGTCGAGGCCGGTGAAGCCGCCGCCGGACAGATGGGCCAGGGAGATCAGCGCGTCGGTGCCCGCGGCGCTCTGCACGGCGACGGTGACGATGTAGTCGACGAGCAGGGCGACCGCGGCGATCTGCGCGACGCGCGGCCCGAAGTTCTCGCGGGCGACGACGTACGAGCCGCCGGCGCGGGTGTAGACGGAGACGACGTCCCGGTAGGAGAGCGTGAGCAGGAAGAGGACCAGCAGGATCGCGCCGGTGACCGGCAGCAGCAGGGTGAAGGCGGCGACGCCGACGACCGGGACCAGGATGCGCAGCATCTCCTCCGAGCCGTACGCGGTGGAGGAGACGCAGTCGGAGGCGAGCACGCCGAGGGCCAGCGGGTTGGAGAGCTTCTCCCGCGCGAGCTGCTCATTGACGAGCGGCGGCCCGAGGAGGCGGCGCTTCACGCGGTAGGCGAGACGGTCGCGGGCGGGGGGTGCGGCGTCGGTGTCGGCGTCGGTGTCGGCCATGCCCTCATGACAGCGGGTGCCGGTGCGGGACGTCGAGAGACGCCCCGTACCGGCACCCGTGAGAGCCCGTACGGATCAGCCGCCGTACGCGGTGGCTGTCAGCCGACGACCGTCCACGTGTCGGTGCCGGCGAGGAGGGATGCCAGGTCGCCCTTGCCGTTCTGGACGACGGCGGCTTCCAGCTGGTCGGACATCTGGGTGTCGTAGACCGGCCGGTCGACGCTGCGCAGCACGCCGATGGGCGTGTGGTGCAGGGTGTCGGGGTCGGCGAGGCGGGAGAGGGCGAAGGCGGTGGTGGGGGACGCGGCGTGGGCGTCGTGGACCAGGATGTCCGCCTCGTTCTCCGGCGTGACCCCGACGACCTTGAGGTCGCCGGTGGCCGGGTCGCGGACGACGCCCTTGGCGCCCTCGGCGCCGAAGCGGATCGGCTGCCCGTGCTCCAGCCGGATCACCGCCTCCTCGGCCTGCTGCTTGTCCTTGAGGACCTCGAAGGCACCGTCGTTGAAGATGTTGCAGTTCTGGTAGATCTCCACCAGCGCGGTGCCGGGGTGGGCGGCGGCCTCGCGCAGCACCGAGGTGAGGTGCTTGCGGTCCGAGTCGACGGTGCGGGCCACGAAGGACGCCTCGGCGCCGATCGCCAGCGAGACCGGGTTGAAGGGCGCGTCGAGGGAGCCCATCGGCGTCGACTTGGTGATCTTGCCGACCTCGGAGGTCGGGCTGTACTGGCCCTTGGTGAGCCCGTAGATCCGGTTGTTGAAGAGCAGGATCTTGAGGTTCACATTGCGGCGCAGCGCGTGGATGAGGTGGTTGCCGCCGATGGACAGGGCGTCGCCGTCACCGGTGACGACCCAGACGGACAGGTCGCGGCGGGAGGAGGCGAGGCCCGTGGCGATGGCCGGCGCGCGGCCGTGGATGGAGTGCATCCCGTAGGTGTTCATGTAGTACGGGAAGCGGGAGGAGCAGCCGATGCCCGAGACGAAGACGATGTTCTCCTTCGCCAGGCCGAGTTCGGGCATGAAGCCCTGTACGGCGGCGAGGATCGCGTAGTCGCCGCAGCCGGGGCACCAGCGCACTTCCTGATCGGACTTGAAGTCCTTCATGGACTGCTTGGCCTCGGCCTTGGGCACCAGGGTGAGCGCTTCCGTCGTCGTTGAGCCCTCCGACAGCGTCTCAGTCATTGATGGCCTCCTTGAACACATCGGCGAGCTGCTCGGCCTTGAAGGGCATCCCGCTGACCTGGGTGAAGGAACGGGTTTCGATCAGGAACCTCGCCCGCAGCAGGGTGGCGAGCTGGCCGAGGTTCATCTCCGGCACGACGACCTTGTCGTAGCGCTTCAGCACCTCGCCGAGGTTGGCCGGGAAGGGGTTGAGGTGGCGCAGGTGGGCCTGGGCGATGGAGCGGCCCTCGGCCCGGACCCGGCGCACCGCCGCGGTGATCGGCCCGTACGTGGAGCCCCAGCCGAGCACCAGGGTGTCGGCGTCGCCGGTCGGGTCGTCCACGTCGAGGTCCGGGACCTCGACGCCGTCGATCTTGGCCTGCCGGGTGCGGACCATGAAGTCGTGGTTGGCGGGGTCGTAGGAGATGTTGCCGGTGCCGTCCTGCTTCTCGATGCCGCCGATGCGGTGTTCGAGGCCGGGCGTGCCGGGCACGGCCCATGGCCGCGCGAGGGTCTCGGGGTCGCGCTTGTACGGCCAGAAGACCTCGGTGCCGTCCGCCAGCTCGTGGTTGGGGCCGTGCGCGAACCGCACCCGCAGGTCCGGCAGTTCGCCGACGTCCGGCACCCGCCACGGCTCGGAGCCGTTGGCGAGATAGCCGTCGGAGAGCAGGAAGACCGGGGTGCGGTAGGCGAGCGCGATACGGGCCGCGTCGAGCGCCGCGTCGAAGCAGTCCGCGGGGGTCTTGGGGGCCACGATCGGCACCGGGGCCTCGCCGTTGCGCCCGTACATCGCCTGGAGCAGGTCGGCCTGCTCGGTCTTGGTGGGCAGTCCGGTGGACGGGCCGCCGCGCTGGATGTCGACGACCAGCAGCGGCAGTTCGAGGGAGACGGCGAGCCCGATGGTCTCGGACTTGAGCGCCACTCCGGGGCCGGAGGTGGTGGTGACGGCGAGCGAGCCGCCGAAGGCCGCGCCGAGCGCCGCGCCGATGCCGGCGATCTCGTCCTCGGCCTGGAAGGTGCGCACGCCGAAGTTCTTGTGCCGGGACAGCTCGTGCAGGATGTCCGAGGCCGGGGTGATCGGGTACGAGCCGAGGTAGAGCGGCAGGTCCGCCTGGCGGGACGCGGCGATCAGCCCGTAGGCGAGCGCCAGGTTGCCGGAGATGTTGCGGTACGTGCCGGCCGGGAAGGCGGCGGTGGCGGGGGCCACCTCGTAGGAGACGGCGAAGTCCTCGGTGGTCTCGCCGAAGTTCCAGCCGGCCCGGTACGCGGCGACGTTGGCCTCCGCGATCTGCGGCTTCTTCGCGAACTTCTTGCGCAGGAAGGATTCGGTGCCCTCGGTCGGCCGGTGGTACATCCACGACAGCAGGCCGAGCGCGAACATGTTCTTCGAGCGCTCCGCCTCCTTGCGGGAGAGCCCGAACTCCTTGAGCGCCTCGATCGTCAGCGTCGTCAGCGGCACCGGGTGGACGTTGTACGCCTCCAGGGAGCCGTCCTCCAGCGGGCTGGTCTCGTATCCGACCTTCGCCATGGGGCGCTTGGTGAACTCGTCGGTGTTGATGATGATCTCGGAGCCGCGCGGCACGTCCGCGAGGTTGGCCTTCAGGGCGGCCGGGTTCATGGCCACCAGCACGTTGGGCGCGTCGCCCGGCGTGAGGATGTCGTGGTCCGCGAAGTGCAGCTGGAAGCTGGAGACGCCGGGCAGGGTTCCGGCGGGCGCCCTGATCTCGGCGGGGAAGTTCGGCAGCGTGGACAGGTCGTTGCCGAACGACGCGGTCTCGGAGGTGAACCGGTCGCCCGTGAGCTGCATGCCGTCACCCGAGTCCCCCGCGAACCGGATGATCACTCGGTCGAGTCGGCGCACCTCTTTGTCGCCTGGACCGCCGGGTTTGCGCTGTCCGGAGAGGTACTGCGACTCGCTCTGCTGTTCGGCTGGTTCGGCCTGCTCGGCCGGGCTACTGACCTGGCTGGTCACTGCTTCGGACCTCCCTAGAGGCGGCGGCTGCACACGGTGATGTCGACCGGTGTTCCCACTGCCATCGTACGGGCGTAAGGGTGACCTTCCCTGGACGGATCACCTGCTGATTACCGGCACGAGATCCCGCTCTGTCATGGTTTGCCATGCTCTGCTCGCCCCCCGGCCCTTTCCCTAGAGACGCTCCCCGCTCGGTCTTTGGTTCTACGACCTTGGTCCTCGGCCCGGACGCCGCCGGCCGCGCGCCCGCCGTGATCCACGGGCGGCCGCCGGGGCGTCAGTTCTTGAGATAGGTCAGCACCGCCAGCACCCGACGGTGATCCCCGTCACTCGGCGACAGCCCCAGCTTCAGGAAGATGTTGGAGACGTGCTTCTCCACCGCGCCGTCGCTGACCACCAACTGGCGGGCTATGGCCGAGTTCGTACGCCCCTCGGCCATCAGGCCCAGCACCTCGCGCTCCCGCGGCGTGAGCCCGGCCAGCACGTCCTGCTTCCGGCTGCGGCCCAGCAACTGCGCGACGACCTCCGGGTCCAGCGCGGTGCCGCCCTCCGCCACCCGCACCACCGCGTCCACGAACTCACGCACTTCGGCTACCCGGTCCTTGAGGAGGTAGCCGACGCCACGGCTGGATCCGGCCAGCAACTCCGTCGCGTACTGCTCCTCGACATACTGCGACAGCACCAGGACGCCCAAGCCCGGATGGTCCCGGCGCAGCCGCACCGCGGCCCGTACGCCCTCGTCGGTGTGGGTGGGCGGCATCCGGACGTCGGCGACCACCACATCCGGCAGCTCGCCGTCGGCCGCGAACTCCGCGATGGCCTTGAGCAGCGCTTCCGCGTCGCCCACCCCGGCTACTACGTCATGCCCGCGGTCGGTCAGCAACCGGGTCAGGCCCTCCCGAAGCAGCACCGAATCCTCGGCGATGACCACCCGCACCCTGTCCTCCACGATGTACGTCCCCCCATGCTTGGCATGACCCCTCAAGCATCTCAGGATTCCGCCTCGGAACGGGACGCTCCGGGGCGGAATCCGGGGAAACGCGCGCGGGGACGGAGGCAACCAGGCCAGGGCCCGCCAGGGACCGGTGTCAGCCGCGCCAGGGCAGTTCGGCCGTTACGGACGTGGGCCCGCCCGCCGGCGAGTCCACCACCAGCAGCCCGTCCACCGAGTCGAGCCGCTCGGCGAGCCCCGCCAGGCCGCTGCCCTTCTCCAGGGACGCGCCGCCCCGGCCGTCGTCGCGCACCTGGAGCATCAGCCGGCTCTCCGACCGCCACACGTCGACGGTCGCGGTGCGGGCGCCGCTGTGCTTGCTGATGTTCTGGAGCAGCTCGGAGACGGTGAAGTACGCGCTGCCCTCGATGGCCGCAGCGGGCCGCGCGTCCAGGTCCACGTCGACGGTCACCGGCACCGTGCACCGCGCGGCCAGCGCCGACAGCGCCGGGCCGAGGCCCCGGTCGGTGAGGATCGCGGGGTGGATTCCGCGGGCCAGGTCGCGCAGTTCCTGGAGGGCGATCTTCACCTCGCCGTGCGCGTCGTCGACCATGCGGGCGGCGGCCTCCGGGTCCTCCTCCAGCTTCTCCTTCGCGAGGCCGAGGTCCATGGCCAGGGCTACGAGCCGGGCCTGCGCGCCGTCGTGCAGATCGCGTTCGATGCGGCGCAGGTCGGCGGCGGCGGTGTCGAAGACCACGACGCGGTCCGACTCCAGTTCCGTCACGCGGGACGCCATCCGGGACGGGCCCAGCAGCCCCAGCACCAGCAGCCGGTCCACCTGCGCCAGGCCCCGGATCACCCACGGGGTGCCGAGTACGACCACGAGCCCGACGGCGCTGGTGACGGCGATCTCGAAGGGGTTGTCGAGGTAGAAGTGGGCGCCGCCGCTCTCCCCGTACAGCTGGATGCCCGGCTGGCCCCAGTAGTGCGGGTACATCCACTGGTACGCCGGGTAGAGGAAGACCGCCCAGCCCATCGACCACAGCAGCAGCGCGGTGAAGGACGAGGCCATGGCCCAGGGCAGGTGCAGCAGCGCGTAGAGCAGGTGGCGCCAGGAGACGCCGCTCTTGAAGAGCGCGCCGATCCAGGCCATCGGCCCGGTCCGGCCGCGCGCCGGCCGCAGCGGCTCCGGGGAGCCGACGTCCAGGTGCAGCAGGGCGCGGGCGCGGGTCCGCTCGACGGCGCCCAGCGCCCGGCAGCCCGCGAGCCCGGCG
>NZ_JBHVHQ010000224.1:0-10942 GCF_042800135.1 Streptomyces sp. NPDC057654
CAGCAGCCCCGCGCCCAGCATCACCAGCGGCAGGCTGTGCGGCCGCATCGGATCCTTCTTGAATCCGATGCGCTTTCCGACGACGAGGACCGCGGCGAGGCCGCCGACGCCCGCGTTGATGTGGACCGCGGTACCGCCCGCGAAGTCGATGACGTGGAGCCGGTAGAGCCAGCCGTCCGACTGCCACACCCAGTGCGCGACCGGGAAGTAGACGACGGTGACCCACAGCGTGATGAACAGCGACCAGGCGCTGAACTTCACCCGGTCCGCGAGCGCCCCGCTCATCAGCGCGGGCGTGATCACCGCGAACATCAGCTGGAAGAGGGCGAAGGCGAAGACGGGGATGCCGGTCCTGCCGCCGGTCAGCGTCCCGGCGTCGATGCCCGCGAGCCCGATGTGGCCGAGGCCGCCGATCAGCCCGGCGCCGCTGTCGTCGCCGAACGCGAGGGAGTAGCCGTAGAGCACCCACAGCACGGAGACGATGCCCAGCGAGATGAACGACATCATCAGCATGTTCAGGGCGCTCTTCACCCGCACCATGCCCCCGTAGAAGAAGGCCAGGCCGGGGGTCATCAGCATCACGAGCGCGGCACTGATCAGGACGAAAGCGGTATCTGCGCCATTCAACGTCGACGTCTCCTCGGGGCGGGCGGCCCGTGCGGGCAGGGACTCGGTGGGCCGGCTGACGCCACGAGGCTGGCGCAGCGCGGTTTCCGCCGATGCGCCCGCGTGTTTCACCGCGGTGACGAAGAGCGCACGCGTGTTACGAGTGGGTGACTCACCGGACAGGGGCCCGCGCCCATCGCTACGGTCCCGTCCGCGCGAAAAGACCGACCGCGGCGACCACCCGGTTGACCTGGCGTGGGGGAGCCGAGTCGGGCTGTACGGGGTGGTCACCGCGGCCGGAATCCATGGGGCCATGCGGTCATCGGGTACGGGCGCCGGGGCCGGGGGCGCCTCCCTGACGTCACATCGCCTGCGCCACGTCCGTGGCGTCCGGCAGCTCGACGGCGAGCTTCTCGGTGAGGTCGACGACCGCGGCGACCTCGCCGAAGTCGCGGACCGCCGTGTCGATGGTCTTGCGGAGCCGGTTGTTCACCCGCTCCGAGCGCACCCGCTTGGCGATCTTCAGCGCCTTGCCCGCGAGTTCGGCGGACCGCTCCGGTTCGCGCTGCATCAGATGGACCGTCGACATTCCGATGAGGTTGAGCGCGTACGACCGCTGGTGCTCCTCGTCCTTGTGGAAGAGCTCGACGGCGCGCTCCATCTTCGGGTATGCCAGGTGCGCGTAGGTGGGGCTGCGGCCCGCCACATAGGCGAGGTCCCGGAAGGAGTGGGCGTTCTCCGCGTTGAGCTCGGCTTCGGAGAAGAAGCGGATCCAGTCGGGGTCGCCCTCGCCCGGCGTGCAGTCCCCGAAGGCGTCCTCTGCCATGTTCACCGCGCGCTTGCACTTCGCGGGCTGCCCGGCATTGGCGTACGCGCGGGCCTCCATCGCGTACAGCATCGCGGTCGTACGGGAGGTGGCCTGCTCCCGGGAGCCGTACTGCGCAAGGTGGATCAGCTCCAACGCGTCGTCCGGGCGGCCCAGATGGATCATCTGGCGGCTCATGCTGGAGAGCACGTACGAGCCCAGGGGGCGGTCTCCGGCCTCCTTCGCGGCGTGCAGCGCGAGGACGAAGTACTTCTGCGCCGTGGGCTGGAGCCCTATGTCGTAGCTCATCCAGCCGGCCAGCTCCGCCAGCTCGGCGGCGACCTTGAACAGCCGCTGGGACGTCTCCTTGGGCTGCGACTCCTGCAACAGGTCGGTGACTTCGTGCAGTTGGCCGACGACGGCCTTGCGGCGCAGCCCGCCGCCGCACTGGGCGTCCCACTGGCGGAACATCATCGTCGTGGACTCCAGCAGCTCCAGCTCCGGCTGGGAGAGCCGGGAGGCGCGCCGGGACCGGTCGGAGGCGTCCGACGCCGTGACGGCGCGCGCGGCGTCGTGACCGGCGGGCCCGGGGACCAGCCAGCGCTGCATCGGCTCGATGAGGGCGGGTCCGGCGGCGAGCGCCAGCGATGTGCCGAGGAAGCCGCGCCGCGCCAGCATCAGGTCGCTGCGCGAGAACTCGCTGATCAGGGAGACGGTCTGCGGGCCCGCCCAGGGCAGGTCGACGCCGGAGACCGACGGCGACTGGTGCGCGGTGCGCAGGCCGAGGTCCTCGATGCCCACGACGCAGCCGAACCGCTCGGAGAACAGCTCGGAGAGGATTTTCGGAATCGGCTCGCGCGGCTGTTCGCCGTCGAGCCAGCGGCGCACCCGTGAGGTGTCCGTACTGATGTGGTGGGCGCCCAACTGACGCGCCCCCCTGTTGACTTGGCGGGCCAGCTCACCCTTGGACCAGCCGCTGCGCAGGAACCATGAACCCAACTGTTCGTTGGGGCGCTTGTCAGCGCTGCCACTCCCGCCGCCATTGCCGCCCACTGGAAGGCCCCCATTCCGACTGTGCTGTGCGCGAACCGCCAACAGAATGCCGCCTCCTGCGGCTTCCTGTCCGGTGATGCACCGACTCGACTGAATGTAAACAGCCGTTCCGACGAGGCGTCATGCCTCCGGCATACCCGCCGGGTAGGCACCTCCGGGGTTCATGCACCGAAAGTAATCCTACGATCACGGGCGCCGCGAGGCCGTTCCGGTAAACGCCACCATTCGCCACCCCACCGAATGGACCCCCGCGCCACTCCGCGCGATTGACTTGGCGCGGGAAGATCAGGAGCTGGCGCAGTGAGGCGCACGGGAGCGCGGCCGCCACTTCGCACCACCGGCCGCACCGCCTCACGCCCCCCACGAACGGGTGTCGGCAACCGTGCGTGTTCGCAAGACTCCGGGTCGTAACCATCACTGAAGACGACCCGTTGGAGGGAGCATGGGCTTCACGATCGGCGGTATCCGGGACATGCGTTCCGGTACCCGGCGGCGCGCACGCGCGACCGGGTGTGCCATGACAGCGATGACAGTGGCGGAGTACACCGGCCTGTGGGGATGGGACGTGGCGCCCGGCGCCCGCGCCTCGCGCCACGGATCCGATGGCCGTACGGACTGTTCCTGCGGCGTCGCCGACTGCCCCTCCCCCGGCGCCCACCCGCTGCACTTCGCCCCGCGGGTCGCGGCGGGGGCCACCCTCGACGAGGCGACCGCCGCCTGGGCCGAGGCCCCCGGCGCGGCGGTGCTGCTGCCGGTCGGCCGCGCCTTCGAGGTGCTGGAGGTGGCGGAGCCGGCCGGCCTGCACGCGCTGGTGCGGCTGGAGCGGATGGGGCTGCCGCTCGGCCCGGTCGCCGCCACCCCGCACGGCCGCGCGCTGTTCTTCGTCGCCCCCGGCGCGGCGGCCGAACTCCCCGCACTGCTCTACCGCATGGGCTGGGACGACGCCGGGCTCGACCTTCGCTGCCTGGGCCCCGGCGACCATGTCACCGCGCCGCCCTCCGACTTCGCCGGGCTCGGGCCGATGCGCTGGCTGCGCCCGCCGACGCTGGACACCGCGGGCTGCCCGCCCCAGGCCCGGCTCCTGGTGGGCACGCTGGCCTACGTCAGCCACCGCGCGGGGTCACGCTTCTGCGCCTGAAGCGGCAGCCGGGAGCGGCAGCCTGAACTACCGGCAGCCGGAAACGGCCGCCGGAAAAGGAAAAGGAGAAGGGCCCCGTCGCACGTACAGCACGCGACGGGGCCCTGCCCTTTCCATTCCGCCTACACGGCGGCTTCCGCCTACGCGGCGGCTTCCCTACGCGGCGGCCGTCAGCCGCCGGCCGTCATTCGCCGATCAACGCGTCGACGAAGGCCTCCGGCTCGAACGGCGCGAGGTCGTCAGCGCCCTCGCCGAGGCCCACCAGCTTCACCGGCACGCCCAGTTCGCGCTGGACCGCCACGACGATGCCGCCCTTGGCGGTGCCGTCCAGCTTGGTGAGCGCGATGCCGGTGATGTCCACGACCTCCGCGAACACCCGCGCCTGCACCAGCCCGTTCTGGCCGGTGGTGGCGTCGAGGACCAGCAGCACCTCGTCCACGGAGCCGTGCTTCTCCACGACCCGCTTGACCTTGCCCAGCTCGTCCATGAGCCCGGTCTTGGTGTGCAGCCGGCCGGCGGTGTCGATGAGGACGACGTCGGCGCTCTCGGCGATGCCCTCCTTCACCGCGTCGAAGGCGATCGACGCGGGGTCGCCGCCCTCGGGCCCGCGGACCGTACGGGCGCCGACGCGCTCGCCCCAGGTCTGGAGCTGGTCGGCGGCGGCGGCGCGGAAGGTGTCGGCCGCGCCGAGCACGACGGACTTGCCGTCGGCGACCAGGACGCGCGCGAGCTTGCCGGTGGTGGTGGTCTTGCCGGTGCCGTTGACGCCGACGACCATGACGACGCCGGGCTTCTCCGCGCCGCTCTCGCTGACGCCGCTCTCGGTGTGGACCGTGCGGTCGAGGTCGGTGCCGACGAGGGTCAGCAGCTCCTCGCGCAGCAGGCCGCGCAGTTCCTGCGGGGTGCGGGTGCCGAGCACCTTCACGCGCTCGCGCAGCCGGTCGACGAGCTCCTGGGTGGGGGCGACGCCGACGTCGGCGACCAGCAGGGTCTCCTCGATCTCCTCCCAGGTGTCGTCGTCGAGGTGTTCGCGGGAGAGCAGCGTGAGCAGGCCCTTGCCCAGGGAGTTCTGCGAGCGGGAGAGCCGGGAGCGGAGCCGCACCAGGCGGCCCGCGGTGGGCTCGGGCACCTCGATCTCGGGCGCCGCGGGCTCTTCCGCGACGGGCGCTTCGGCAGCGGGGGCCGGGGCCTCGGCCGCCGGCAGGTCCACCTCCTCAATGGTCCGGCGCGGTTCCTCGCGCGCGGTATCGGCTTCCTCGCCGACCTGCGGCTCGGCGGGCGGCGTGGTGACGGACGGGCTGCTCGGCGGGGCCGGCGGCAGCTGCTTCTTCTTGCGGCTGCTGACCACGAGCCCGCTGATCGCGGCGAGCGCGACCACAGCGATGACTACAGCAAGGATGACGATTTCCATAACGGACCCAGTATCGGCCACGTACGGAGTTCTCGGCCGGGCCGCGCACGGGACGGCGCGTAACGACCGGTGCGGCGGGCCCCCGAGTCCGGATGCGGCGGGCCCCCGAGTCCGGATCGAGACCCGGCGGACGGACGCGCCGTCCCGCCGGGAAGGCTCGCCGACGGCGGCTGGATGCGGCGCCACTCGTGGGAATCTCCAATTCCGCTTACCGGCGGGAGCTCGCCCACGGCCGTACGGCGATCCACGCCGTCAGAGGCATCCGTCCCGGTCTGTCCCGGCCTTCGAATGGGTAGAGGACCAAAGCGGCCAACCGCCCAAAGTTGGAGCAAACTACGATGGTGTGGCACGATGCAACGCGCGTAGAGTCCCACCGTCCCCCCGCTGACCAGGCATCCCGCCACTGCATGACATGCACGGAGTCCGACCTATGGACACAGCGTCCACCACGGCCTCAGCGGCCAACGCGTCCACCGCCGATTTCGAAGGCGCCATCGAAGTCCGCGGCATCGAGCCCGTGCCGGACCACGAGCGCCACGGAAAGGTCCGCGAGCTCTTCCCGACGTGGGTCGCCGCCAATATCAGCGTGCTGCTGCTCACCATGGGCGCGTCCCTGGTGGTCTTCAACAAGCTGAACTTCTGGCAGGTGCTGATCGTCGCCGTGTGCGCGGCCGTCGTGTCGTTCGGCATGGTCGGCGTGTTGTCGGTGTCCGGCAAATGGGGCGGCGCGCCGGGCGCGCTGCTCTCCCGCGCCGCCTTCGGCGTCCGCGGCAACTACTTCCCGGGCGCGATCCTGTGGGTGGCCCGCTTCGGCTGGGAGACCATCAACGCGGTCACCGGCGCGTACGCCGTGCTGACCGTCCTGGACCTGCTCTTCGGCGTGAAGAGCAACACCGCGCTGATCGTCATCACCCTCGTCGCCTTCGTCGCCTGCACCTTCCTGGTGAGCGGCATGGGCCGCAAGGCGCTCAACGTCTGCAACAAGTGGTCGACGTACCTCTTCGGCGTCTTCAGCGTGCTGGTGCTGGTCTATCTGATCGCCAACATGGCGTGGAGCGACGTCTTCTCCAAGCCGGCCGGCACCACGGCCATGATGATCGCGGGCGTCGGCACCATCGCCGCGGGCGGCATCAGCTGGGTGCCCACCGGCCCCGACTTCGCCCGCTACCTGCCGCACGCCGCCTCGGGCAGGAAGATCGTCGGCATCACGGTCTCGGGCGCGGGCCTGGTGATGGCGCCGATGGTGCTGATGGGCGCCGTGATGGCGGTCGCCACCCCCGATCTCGCCTCGGCCCCGGACCCGGTCTCCTTCCTCGGCGACATCCTGCCGACCTGGATCGCGGTGCCGTATCTGGTCACCGCGGTGGTGGGCATGCTGCTGATCAACAGCCTGTCGATGTACTCGGCCGGGTTCACGGCACAGACCATGGGCGTCAAGCTGCCGCGCGCCATGGCCGTGTCGATCAACGCGGTCATCTCGCTGGTCGGCGGGCTGCTGCTGATGCTGGTGGCGAAGAGCTTCCTGGGCTCGTTCATCGCCTTCCTGACCCTGCTCGCGGTCTCCTTCTCCGCGTGGATCGGCGTCTACGCCGTCGACATGGCGCGCCGCCGGGGCCGCTCGCTGCGGTACGACCCGGACGCGCTGATGGACACCGGCCGCACCAGCCGCTACTGGTACCTGGGCGGCTTCTGCTGGCAGGCGATGACGGCGTGGTTCGTGGCACTGGTCGCGGGCCTGTGCTTCACCAAGGTCGACTGGTTCACCGGGCCGCTGGCCACCACCTGGATCGGGCAGCACGGCCTCGGCTGGGCGACGACGATCGTGATCGCCGCGGTGCTCTCGCTGGCCCTGCCGACGCCCCGCGAAGGCGCGGCGGAGACCGGCCAGGAGCCCGCGCCCCGCACGAAGGTCCCGGCCTGAGCCCGCTCGTAAACCCGGCCCGAGCCCCTCCGTAAACCCGGACTGAGACCGTTCGTAAACCCGGCCCGAGCCCCTCCGTGATCCCGGCTTGAGCCCGTACGGCAACCCGGCCCGAGCCCGTCCGAGCTCACCGCCCGAGTTCCCCGCCCGAGCCGTCGAACGGGCGCCCGCAGGCGCTCTGTTCAATTGATCAGCTCTCGGCTAGCGTCCCCTTCTGCCACCCACGGCGAAGGGGACGTCTGCCATGCCCACCACGGTCGTTCGGTTCAATCTCGTCGATCCCGCCGCCACCCCGCAGAGCCTGTCCGAGCGCTATCGCGCCGCCGTCGAGATGGCCGTCTACGCCGACGAGCACGGCATCACCACCGTGCAGACGGAGGAGCACCACGGCACGGACAACGGCTGGATGCCCTCGCCGCTCGCCTTCGCGGGCGCGGTGCTCGGCGCCACCCGCCGTATCGCCGTGACGCTCTGCGCGATCGTCACCCCGCTCTACGACCCGCTGCGGCTCGCGGAGGACATAGCCGTCCTGGACCTGCTGAGCGGCGGTCGGCTGGTGACCGTCGCCGGGATCGGCTACCGCCCGGAGGAATACGCGGCGCACGGCCGCTCCTGGGAGCACCGGGGCCGGCTCCAGGACGACGCGCTGGAGACGCTGCTCGCGGCGTGGACCGGCGAGCCCTTCACGTACCGGGGCCGTACGGTCCGGGTGACCCCGCGCCCGTACACGCAGCCGCATCCGCTGCTGCTGGTCGGCGGCGCCTCCAAGCCGGCGGCGCGGCGGGCGGCCCGGTTCGGGCTGCCGCTGTTCCCGAGCGCGCATCTGCCGGAGCTGGAGGCGTACTACAAGGAGCGGTGCGCGGAGTACGGGACCGAGGGCTGGGTGCTGATGCCCGCCGCCGAGACGCCGTTGCTGCACATCGCCGAGGATGTGGACCGGGCGTGGGCGGAGCACGGCGCGCATCTGCTGCACGAGGCCCGTACATACGCGTCCTGGCAGTCTTCGGACATCCGCTCGGCGGTGCGGTCCGGCGCCGAGGACGTCGAGGGGCTGCGGCGCGAGGGCGTCTACCGGATCGTCACGCCCGAGCAGTGCGTGGCCCTCGCGCGGGAGCGCGGCGACGACGGGTCGGGGCTGGTGCTGCACCCGCTGTGCGGCGGCATGCCGGTCGAGGAGGGCTGGCGCAGTCTGCGGCTGTTCGCGGAGCGGGTATTGCCGCAGATCGAGGATTGAGAACGGGCGCCGCCCCGGCTCGGGAACCGAACCGGGGCAGCCACCGCGGGCGAGGAGACGGGCAGGGCGGGGTGATCAGCCCATCTCCTCCAACGCCTTGCCCTTGGTCTCCTTCACGAACTTGAGCACGAAGGGGATCGAGAGCAGAGCGAAGATCATGTAGATGATGTACGTCGCCGAGAGGTTCCAGTCCGACAGGCTCGGGAAGCTCGCGGTGATGGCCCAGTTGGCGATCCACTGGGCGGAGGCGGCCACGCCCAGCGCGGCGGCGCGGATGCGGTTCGGGAACATCTCGCCGAGGAAGACCCAGACCACCACGCCCCAGTTGAGGGCGAAGAAGAGCACGAAGCAGTGGGCGGCGATGAGGGCGACGACGCCCTCGGTGTTGGGCAGGGTGCCGCCGGAGGTCTTGGCCGAGAAAGCCCATGCCTCCAGGGCGAGGGCGACCGCCATGCCCGCCGAGCCGATCAGCGCGAGCGGCCGGCGGCCGATCCGGTCGACGAAGATCATCGCGATCACGGTGCCGATGATGTTGATGATCGACGTGGTGAAGGAGTAGAAGAACGAGTCGCTCGGGTCGATGCCCACCGACTGCCACAGCGTCGCCGAGTAGTAGAACGCCACGTTGATGCCGACGAGTTGCTGGAAGACGGAGAGGCCGATGCCGATCCAGACGATGGGCAGGAAGCCCGCCCGGCTGCCCAGCAGGTCCTTGAAGGTCGACTTGTGCTCGCTGCGCATCGCGTGCTCGATCTCGGCGACGCGCGTGTCGAGGTCGATGTCACCGTTCTCCACGTCGGCGAGCACGGCCTTGGCCTTGTCGACCCTGCCCACGGAGATCAGGAAGCGCGGCGACTCGGGGATGGCGAAGGACAGCAGCCCGTACAGGACGGCCGGGACCACCATCACGCCCAGCATGACCTGCCATGCCTCCAGGCCGATGAGCTTGCCGCGCTGATCGCCGTCGGCGAGGTTGAGGATGCCCCAGTTGACCAGCTGCGAGACCGCGATGCCGACGACGATGGCGGCCTGCTGGAAGGAGCCGAGGCGGCCGCGGTAGGCGGGCGGCGAGACCTCGGCGATGTAGGCCGGGCCGATGACCGAGGCCATGCCGATCGCGATGCCGCCCAGCACCCGCCAGAACGCCAGGTCCAGCAGGGCGAAGGGGAGCGCCGAGCCGACCGCGCTGATGGTGAAGAGCACCGCGGAGATCTGCATCACGCGGATCCGGCCGATGCGGTCCGCGATCCGGCCGGCGGTGGCGGCGCCGATCGCGCAGCCGATCAGCGCGATGGCGATGACCTGGGCGAGCGCGCCGGAGCCGATGTCGTACTTGCCGCGAATGCCCTCGACGGCGCCGTTGATCACGGAGCTGTCGTAGCCGAAGAGGAAGCCGCCCATCGCCGCTGCCGCGGTGATGAAGATGACATGGCCGAGATGGTCCGGGTGGGCCCCGCGGCCCTCCGGAACCTGCGCCTTCGCGGTGCTGGTCAACGTGAACTCCTGTGGCCCGGCCGCGTCGCCGGGCGTAGGGGGCTGGACCTTCCAGTGGGGCATAACTTCCGGGAAGCCACCACTTGAAGGTATAAGCAACGTTGCAGACCCTATGCCTTCAAGTTTCGAAGTCAATAGGCCGTGACCAAGAAGTACTCCTGAGCTTTCTTCGATACGGACTTCAAGACTTGAAGACTTGCGGCGGGACGGCCGCGGAGGCGCGGGCAGCGGTCAGTGCAGCCGCTGGCTGATGACCTTGGAGACGCCGTCGCCCTGCATGGACACGCCGTACAGCGCGTCCGCGACCTCCATCGTCCGCTTCTGATGGGTGATCACGATCAGCTGGGAGCTCTCCTGGAGCTCCGCCATGATCCCGATCAGCCGTTGCAGATTGGTGTCGTCGAGGGCCGCCTCGACCTCGTCCATCACATAGAACGGGCTCGGCCGCGCCTTGAAGATCGACACCAGCAGCGCCACGGCCGTCAGCGACCGCTCGCCGCCGGACAGCAGCGACAGCCGCTTGACCTTCTTGCCCGGCGGGCGGGCCTCCACGTCCACGCCGGTGCCGAGCATGTCGTCCGGGTCGGTCAGCACCAGCCTCCCCTCGCCGCCCGGGAACAGCCGCCCGAAGACGCCCTCGAACTCCCGCGCCGTGTCGCGGTACGCCTCGGTGAAGACCTGCTCGACGCGCACATCGACCTCCTTGATCACTTGAAGGAGGTCCGTCCGGGTCTTCTTCAAGTCTTCAAGCTGCTCGCTCAGAAACGTGTGCCTCTCCTCCAGGGCCGCAAACTCCTCCAGGGCGAGCGGATTCACCTTGCCCAGTTGCTGATACGCCCGTTCGGCGGCCTTCAGCCGCTTCTCCTGCTCGGCCCGCGCATACGGCACCGGCTGGTTGCGCGGATGCTCCGGGTCCTGCGGCAGCTCCTCGCCCTCGGCCGCCGGGGAGGGCGGTACGGGCTGGTCGGGGCCGTACTCGCCGACCAGCGTCGCCGGTTCGACGCCCAGTTCCTCCAGCGCCTTCGCCTCCAGCTGCTCGATGCGCAGCCGCTTCTCCGCGCCCAGCACCTCGCCGCGGTGCACCGAGTCCGTCAGCTTGTCCAGTTCGGAGGCGAGCTCGCGCCCCCGGTTGCGCTCGGCGATCAGCTCCTGCTCGTGCCCGGCCTTCGCCTGCTCGGCGGCGCGCCGCTCCTCGTCGGCCCGTACGAGCGACACCTCGACGTGCGCCAGCAGCTGACGGGCGCCGGCCGCGACGGCCGCCGCCACCGCCGCCTCGTGCC
>NZ_JBHVHQ010000225.1:0-10790 GCF_042800135.1 Streptomyces sp. NPDC057654
GATACACGAACCACCTCAGCCGAGGCATGACGGCCGCCGGTATCGGGTGGCGCTCGGTCGCTCCGCGCCTGCCTCGGGCCGTCGTTCAGAAGTCGTTCAGAACACGATCGAGCGCGGCCCGGCCCGCGGGTCCCCACGCGGGCTTGCCACCGGGCAGGCCCCGTTCGCCGTTCTGGCCCATGAGCAGGAGGAACAGGCTCTTCAGGGCGGCCAGCCCGCGGGCGCGCCGCATCGTTCCCTCGTCTGCGTGCGCGTACGCGGTGAAGAAGGGCGCGGCGGCGCCGGCGGGGAGGAGGACCCAGGCGGCCGCGAGGTCCCACGCCGGATCGCCGGCGAACATGTCGCCGAAGTCGATCACGCCCGAGAGCGTCCCGTCCGAGACGACGACGTTCGCGGGGTGAAGGTCGCCGTGCACCCAGAGCGGCGGACCCTCCCACTCGGGGGCGGCGACGGCGTCGTCCCAGACGGCCCGGACGTGGTCGGCGCGATCGGCGAGTTCGCCGGAGAATTCATCAGGGCCGACGGCGTCGAAGAAGTAGTCGAACCCCTCCGTGCACGTCTTGGGATGGCCGCCGCGGTCCGCGCTGACCGGCGCGTCCTCGGGCGCCTCCACGTGCAGTGCCGTGAGGAAACCCGCCAGCGTGTCGGCCGCGTGGTCGCCGCGGCTGATGGAGGTGCGGTCCAGCGGCGTGCCGGGGACCCACGTCATGACGGTCCAGGGCTTCGGGAAGCGCGCGGACGGTTCACCGGTCCGTACGGGCTCGGGCACCGGAAGCGGCAGTCGCGGGGCCAGAACGGGCAGCCACCGGCACTCCTTGCGCAGGAGCTCCGGGGCGCCTTCTGTACGCGGCATACGCACAGCCAACTCGTCCCCCAGACGCCACATCTGGTTGCCCCACCCGCCCACCACTTCACGGACGGCCAGCCCCGCGAGGTCCGGGTGCTGCTCCCGCAGCAGGTCACGGACCAGGTCCTCGGTGATCTCGATCTCGGAGTCGGTCATGCTCAGCCACCCTACTGGGGCAGGCCCGGGGCACGATTCCGGCTCCGCTCCTGATCCTGATCCTGATCCGTGACTGGATGCGGCTCGGCGGAGGCCCTGGTCCCTGCATGCCCGCCCCGGGGAGGGGCCGCGGTCACGCCGCCAGGCGGGTGCCGCGGCGCCAGATGGCACGGGTGTTGAGGGTGTCGCCGATGTCGCTCGTCGGGTCGCCGTCGACCAGGAGGAGGTCGGCGCGGAGTCCCTCGGCGACGCGGCCCCGGTCGCCGAGGCAGAAGCGGCGGGCCGTGGTCGCCGTGGCCGCGCGCAGGGCCCGTGCCGGCGTGAGGCCGGCGGCCACCAGGTATTGCAGTTCGTGGTGCAGGCTCGCTCCGTGCGCCAGGCCCCCGAAGAACGTCTCGGGCATGGAGACGTCGGTACCGGCCAGCACGTCGACGCCGGCGGCGTCCAGCGCGCGCACGGTGTCGTACACGTCGTGGAGTTTGCCCTGCGGGTAGCGGTTGTAGCTGGAGCGCAGGGTCTCCTCCCACTTGCTGTCGAGGCGCGCGGCGACCCGGGGGTCGTCGGCGAGTTCGCTGCCGGTGATCCCCATCAGCGAGGCGTTGAGAGTGACGCAGGGGATGACGAACATGCCCGCGTCCTTGATGATGCCGATGATCTCGGCGGTGTGCGGCTGGTCCATGAAGACGTGGGTGAGGCCGTCGACACCGGCTTCGGCGGCCATCCTGGTGGCCTCCACGGTCAGCGCGTGGGCCACGGTCAGGGCCCCGTACTTCTTGGCCTCGGCCACACCGGCGTTCACGGTGGCCTGGTCGAGCGAGGGCAGCCCGGGGTGTCCCTCCACGCTGCCGTCATCGATCATGAACTTGATGAAGTCGGAGCCCCGCGCGAGAAGTTGGGGCACGAACGCCGCCGCTTCCTCGGGAGTGGTGGAGAACGGCATCAGGGGCATCACCGGGGGGAGATCCCACTTCGGCCGGAAGCCTTCGGGCATCAGCTCGCTCGGGTGACCGCCGGGCGGTGTGATGGCGAAGCCGGAAGAGCGCACGTCGGCCAGGGTGTCGTCGTCGGTGATGGACCCACGGTTCTCCCGGGTGTTCATCCCCTGCATCTCCAGTTCGGTCGTCACCCCGAACCGCAGGGCGAGCGCCAGGGAACCCGGAGCCGAGTGCACGTGGGCGTCGATCAGTCCCGGCAGGAGCGTGGCGCCGCTGCCGTCGACGATCTCGCTGCCCTCGGGAGCGTCACCGCCGACACGGGCGATCCTCCCGCCGTCGATGACCACGGTCTGCGCGCCTACCGCCTTCTCGCCGTCGAAGATCTGCGCGTTGGTGATCGCGGTGAGCGCCATAGCAGTCCGCCTCGTTTTCTCGCTCGTCCCAGCTTTTTACATACCCAATGCTATGCACTTGCCTATAGGTATGCAAATGTACGAGCCGGGCTAGACTCGGCCGCATGAGCAGCGCGCCCCTCCCTGAGCAGCCCTCCGACGACCTGGCGCTGGACCAGATCGGCCCGGCGCTGTCACGTCTGCGCCGACGCGCACCGGCATCGGGCAAGGACCTCTCGCGCAATCTCGTGCTCAATGTGATCGCCGACGCACCGGGCGAGACGACCGTCGGCGGCCTCGCCGCCGAGATGGGCGTCGCCCAGCCCGTAGCCAGCCGGACCGTCGCCGCCTGCATAGCGGACGGGCTGCTGCGCCGGACGGCATCCCAGTCCGACGGCCGCCGGACCGTCCTCGAACTCACCGAGCACGGCGAAGCCGAACGCAACCGCTTCGCAGCCGAACAGCGACAGGCGTTCCAGGAGATCACCGCCGCCTGGTCGCCGGAGGAACAGGTCCAGTTCGCACGCCTCTTGGCCCGCTACGGAGCCGACGCCACCGCCTGGTCCAGGAATCAGGCCACCAGCCGCGACTGAGCTTCGCGGCGCGCGACCGTACGTGCGGAAGCCGACACCGCTTCATGAGGTGTCGGCTTCCGCGACCGAGGGCCCTTCAGGCCAGCGGTTCCAGCGTCACGTAGTCGTCGACGACGCGGTGGTAACTGGTGTGTCCGGTCGCCCGCGCGTGACGGCGCATCCACTCCTCGATCCAGTCCGAACCACCGGAACGGATCATCTCCCCGCAGCCCTTCCCCTCCCCCGCCTCACACGTGACACACGTAGCGCTGTACACCGGACGCACCACACTCGCATCCCGCTCCACCGCCCATGCCAGGTATTGGCACGCGCCCCTCATGACGCCCCCTTCGGGCCGCCGTCGGCCGGCCGAACCGCCGTGTCCGGCTTCCCCAACCCCGCACGGTGCTGCGGGCATTGGCACCGGGGAAAAGCCATTGATCCCGGCGGAGGCTTCGGCTTCGCCCCTTCGCCGGACCCGTTCAGGTGATCCGGGGGAATCGTGAATACGAGGAGCGCCCCGTTGACCCCCCGCTCCGCGATCATCCGGGCCAACTCCGCCCGCGCCGTGCTCTTCATGTGCCCATCCGCCTCAGTCCGTGCCATACCTTCTCCGTCAATTCCCTGGTCGGCTCCGCGTATTGCCGCGGCACCCATTCGGGAGCCATGCGCCAGAAGCCTCCGGCTCGGATCAGCTCGTACAGCGCTTCAAGTTCGTCCCCTTGCCCCGGGGTCTCGGGGGCTTGTTCGATCACGTCGCGCGCCTTCCGTCGCTACGCAGTGTTTGTGCCCCTAGCTTCGACGTCCGCGAGTAGTCTCAAAAGGGCCTAGCCCATTCCAACGGGCCCGGAATAACGCGGAGTTGAACACATGAACGAGCCCATTAGCCATAACGTCGGACCAGCCAATAGCGCCGAGTACTTCGGGCAGGAAGTCAGGGCGCTCCGCGACGCGCTGGGGCTCTCCCAGGAAGCATTCGCAAATGTGCTCCACTACAAGCAGGCTCAGATCAGCAAGGTCGAGAGCGGAGCCGTACTCGCATCGGACGCCTTCGCGCATTCCTTGGACAGAGTGGCCAAGACGCCAGGGGTCTATGCGCGCCTGCGCGAGCGGCTGAGTAAGGGTGGGCACCCCAGCTGGTTCATCCCGTACCTGAACCTGGAGAAGGGCGCGTCCGCGATTGAGGACTTCAGCAACGCACTGATCATGGGGATTTTGCAGACTCCGGAGTACGCCGAAGGCACCTTCCGGGCCGTCCACCCGCGCGAGACCGACGACCAGATCAAGCGGCGGGTAGAAGCACGTCTGCGCCGTCGCGACGTAATGGACCGCGAGACGCCGCCGCTGCTGTGGGTGATCCTGCACGAGTCGTGTCTACGCACCGTCGTCGGCAGTCGACCCATCATGGCCGCACAGCTCAACCACCTTGTCGCCGCGTCGACGAGCCCCCACATCACCCTCCAAGTTCTACGGTTCACAGCGGGTGCCCCAGCATCCTCCCTACCGTTTACGCTGCTTACGGCAGACGACGGGGCAACAGTCCTGTACTCGGAAACCAGGGAGCAGGGGCACGTGACGGACTCGGCGGCGGCGGTAAGTACCGCTAAGGCGACATACGAACGCCTGCGTGCCGCCGCCGCGTCGCCTGACGAGTCTGTGAACCTCTTCCGGGAAATCGCGGAGGAATACACCAGATGAGCAACACCCCCGACCCCAGCGGAATCGTGTGGGTCAAGAGCACGTACAGCGGCGGCGAAGGCGGCCAGTGCATCGAGTGGGCACCCTCCACCGTGGCAACGCACGGCGTCGTACCCGTCCGTGACAGCAAGGTCCCGCACGGCCCCATCCTCACCGTCTCCCCCATGGCATGGGCCTCGTTCGTCGCCTTCGCGGCTCGCGGCGACGCGTAAGCCCCCGGACGGCACTGTTCAAACGGGCCGCTCGGCCGGCGGGCGAGGTTGTCCGCCGGTTCGAACGGGGTGTAGAGGGCTCCCGCCAGGGGGTTGGCGGGGGGGCCGGTCGTTGGGTGTGGCGGGCCCCGTAGCTCGCGATGCCGAGTGCTCAGGCCAGGCGGCGGCTCGGTGGGGTACCTAGGTGCGCCGCACCCCGGCAGCGCACGTCCTGGTTGATGGCCGCTGACCTGCGCAGACTCGGAAGGGAGCGGCAAGGGCCGCGCCGTTCGAGGAGAGGAGTCGGCCATGGCCGTCACCGTTGAGGGCGAGCGCGGCACAGCGCGTACACCGGCCGGTACACGGTGACCGGCAGCCACCTGGACTACGTCGACGACACCGGGTTCACCGCCACAGGCGACATCCGGGACGGAGCGCTATGCCCTGCACCGGAGCCTGCACTCACACTCACCTTTCTCCTGGGACTGCACCATGACACCTGCGACCGCGTCCACATCCGCCGCACCATCCGAATCCACCGAGTTCGCCGGGAAGATCGCCCTCGTCACCGGAGCCGCGCGAGGGGTGGGCCAGGAGACCGTGGCGCTCCTTCACGCCCGCGGGGCTCGGGTCGTCGCCCTCGACCTCCGCCCCGACGTCACGAACCTGACGGAAGAGTTTCCCGGCGTCGTCGCGACAAACGGTGACATCACCCAGGAGGAGACCGCCCACCGCGCGGTGGCGACGGCCCTGGATGCCTTCGGCGGACTGGACATCCTTGTGAACAATGCCGGGCGCACCCAGAACAAGCCCCTCACCGACACCACGGCAGAGGACTGGGACACCGTGATGGCGGTCAACGCCCGCGGCTCCTTCTTCTGCGCCCGCGAGGCGTTCCGGGCCATGAAGAGCCGCGGCGGCGGCGCCATCGTCAGCACCGGGTCGTACGCCTCCACCGTCGCCCTGCCCGAAGGCGTCGCCTACAGTGCGTCGAAGGGCGCTCTGGCCCAACTGACCAAGGTGCTCGCCGTCGAGGGCGGCCCGCTGGGCATCCGCGCCAACCTCGTGGCCGCGGGCGTCATCGAAACGGACTTCCTCGATACGATCCGCCCCGACAGCCGTGCCTACCTGGCGTCCTTCGCCGCCGCGCAGCCCCTGGGACGAGTGGCGCAGCCCGAGGAGATCGCCGAGGTCCTGTGCTTCCTCGCCTCGCCTCGCTCCAGTTTCGTCACGGGAGCCGTGGTCGCCGCCGACGGCGGATTCACCGCGATCTAGCTGTACTGACCCGTAGCGCTGTGACCGGGATGGTCCACTGTGGTCAGAAGGCGGCTCGCGGGGCGAGCGCATACGCAACGGCTGGTATTACTGGAGTATGCAGGAAGAGACGGCACGCTCCGCGATCGACACGTTCATCTCCGCGTTCAACGCCTCGGACGACAGCTATGTGACTGCCCTGCTCTCCCAGGCCCTGACGTCAGACGTGGTCTTCTGGGGGCCGTTGGGCCGCAGTGAAGGAATCGAGGCGGTCGAGCGGTTCGTGCTGGACATCCGACGCCACCCGGCGGGGACCGGCACGATGGTGCGCTGCTCGGCGGTGGACATGCCGGACGAGTGGGCCCGGTACCAGTGGGTCTTCACCACGCCGGATGGAGGCCCCCGCCTGGCGGGAACGGACGTCGTCCATCTGCGGCGAAGCCTCATCGACCAGGTCATCGTCTTTGCGGGGGAAATCGAGCCGTCCGCCTCCTGAGCGTCCTTCTGTCCTTCTGTCCTTCTGTCCTTCGGCACTTATGGAGGACAGAAGGACAGCGTCCGAGGGCCCGAGGGTTCCGGCCTCTGGGCGGGCCGCCTCGCACCACATCGGCAACGGTCGACGCGGGGTCAGCGGCCGGAGTCCGCGACCGGGGTCCGCGACCGGAGTCAGCGGCCGGAGTCAGCGGCCTGAGTCCGGCGCCGGCGTCCTTTGCAGAACGGTGGCGGCAGCGCAGCGTATGGCGTTGATCGTGGGCAGCGAGCGGTTCTTGGCCATCCAGGCCAGGGCGGCGGTGCCGGGTGACGCGTCCGACACCTCTACGTAGTGCACGCCGGGGCGGGGAAAGAAGGTCCGTGCGGCGCCGGGCAGGAAGGCCATGGCTTCCCCGTAGGCAACGGCCAGGAACAACGCCTCGACATCATGAACAACCGGCCCGTAGCGCACAGTCGTGCCGTCGGGGCGCGGGTCGACGGCCCAGAAGTTCCACCATGTCCGGGGGCATTCTGGCGGGACGTCGACGACCGGGCGCCCTGCCAGTTCGGCCAAGGTGACGCTGGTCCGGCCGGCGAGCGGGTCATCGGCAGGCAGGCACGCCACACGTGGCCAGGTGGCAAGTGGCAAGGTCTCGATGCCCGGCGGCATGGGGGAGACGAGGAAGGCCACGTCGACCTCACCCTGGGTCAGCGCCAGGACATGGTGTGCGATATCGAGACTGCACACATCGAGTTTGAGATCGGGGTTCCGTGCACGGAGCTCCGCCAGAATGGCGCGCGTGTACGGCTGTTGGGCCTCCGCCCCGATGGAGCCGATCGCCAGCCGACCCTGGACGCACCGGATCTGGGTCTGTGCCACGTGGCGTATACGGTCCACCGACTCCACCGCCGTCCGTGCTTCCGGCAGCAGCGCCTGACCTGCCGGTGTGAGCTCCACCCGGCGACTCGAACGAGCCACAAGATCCACCCCGAGACGCCGTTCGAGAACACGGATTTGGCGACTGAACGCAGGCTGGCTGATGAACATGCGCTGCGCGGCATTCCCGAAGTGCAGCTCCTCGGCCAGTACGACGAACAGTCGCAACTGATGCACGCTCGGTTCACGGGAGGAGCCAGTTCCCGAGTCCTCACCGCCCCCGGCTGGGCCGTACCCCGCAGAGGTATCCATACCCATCACGGTATCAATCTCGCCCCAGTCGGCATCGGCCTTCTCTTTACCCACACAATGTGCCCGGACAAAATGGGTCCGCACCATCTCATTGCCGCGCTGGAACTGCGGAAAGCCCGCGCGCTGTCCGCAGTAGCAACGCGATGTCATCTCATCGGGGGAAGCAATGCCGCTGTCACAACAGCACGGGGGCGCCGTGCTCGCCACCGCGTCGCATCGTCGACCGGCCTGGGCCTGGACCTGACGAGTTCGACAACTGCGCACACCGCTGCCGCAACGCGGCACCAGCTGCGGTGTACGGGGGCCCACTCATCTCAACCAGGTCGGCTCGCTGATCAACCAGGTTGGCTCGCTGAACACCAGCACCAACTGGTCCATCCGTAGGGACGACCACGGAGCCCGCAACGGTGCCGGCCCCCATCCCAACCGGTGGTCGTCCATGAAGGCGGATTCACCACGCAGCCACATCGGCTGGGTGCCGGACCAGCACATCGCCGGCGAAGCCGATCCTGTCGAGCCCTGCCGTCAGCCATGAGCCGATCCGCCTGCCGACGTCTCGTCAGGCGATGCTGTCGGGCCGGCCCGGCATGCCGAGGGCCTGCCGGATCAGCGGATGGGCGTACACATCTCACTCCGAACAACTTGAGCAGATCATTCTAAGGGGATTTAAGCGATGGGGAGATACAGATTGAGAGATAGACGCTTAGTCGTCCTTCTCTGCATGATGTTCGCGGTGCTTTTGAACTTTCAGGCACCCGCAACGGCGGCGCCCAGCACGACACCACCGGGTATCCGTTCTGGCCTGACTGCCGGCCAGGCAGCAGCACAGGGCTCGTCCATCACTCGTGCCGAGGTTCTGGCCAGGGCTAAGACGTGGGTGGACGCATCCGTTCCGTATGACAACTACAGCTACCGGGACGGATACCGCAAGGACTGCTCAGGGTTCGTCAGCTTCGCCTGGTCGGCAGGCACCAGCTATACCACGCAGTCCCTGCCTCAGGTCAGCCGGAGAATCACGAAGGACGAGCTTCTTCCCGGCGATATTCTGCTGTGGCAGAGCCCCAACTGGCCCAATGAGATGGGGCACGTACGAATCTTCGGCGGTTGGCTGGACAATACCCACTCGCGGTACTGGGTCTACGAACAGACGCCGCCCCATACGATGCGCAGTGAGTACGCATGGTCCAGTACGAGCTCGAAGTATGTGCCGTATCGGTACAACAACATTCTGGGCGATTCGCCATCCGGTGACCGCATGGTGACGGCGTCGAATACCGATGGGCGGATGGAAGTCTACGCCGGCGGGGACGACGGCGTCTGGCATACCTACCAGACATCGCAGAACGGCGGTTGGGCCGCCTGGGAATTCTGGGGCGGACCGAAATCCGCGAACCTGGCATCAGCCCGGTCCGCCGACGGCCGCATCGAAATCTTCGCACTCAACACACAGACATTCTGGCACCGCGTACAGAAATCCCCCAACAGCGGCTGGCACGACTGGGAAACCAACTTCGGCGGCGGCGGCTACGGACTCACCGTCGGCACCAACAAAGACGGACGACTCGAAGTCTTCGCCTCCAACGGCGGCGGCATCTACCACCGCTACAACTCCAGCCAACAACCCTGGTCCAACTGGGAATCCATCGGCGGACCAGCCGACTCCCGCCTCGCCTCCGCAAGCTCATCCGACGGCCGCATCGAAATCTTCGCACTCAGCGACAGCACATTCGGACACCTCGTACAAAAATCCCCCAACAGCGGCTGGCACCCATGGGAGAACTTCGGCGGCGGCGGCTACGACCTCGCCGTCGGCACCAACAAAAGCGGACGACTCGAAGTCTTCGCCTCCAACGGCGGCGGCATCTACCACCGCTACAACACCAGCGAACAACCCTACTGGTCCAACTGGGAATCCTTCGGAGGACCCGGCAACGCCAAACTCGCCACCGAACGATCCTCAGACGGACGCATCGAACTCTTCGCCGTGAACGCCACCGGCGCCCAGCACATCGTCCAGAAATCCCCCAACAGCGACTGGCACAACTGGGAAACCAACTTCGGCGGACCCGGAACCGACATCACCGCCGGACACAACGCCGACGGCCGCCTCGAAGCCATCGCCTCCAACGGCGGCGGCATCTACCACCGCTACAACACCAGCCAACAACCCTACTGGTCCAACTGGGACCACCTCAACGGCCCCGGACCCGGCATCGGCTACTGACAACACCAACCACCGATATCGACCAAACGGAAGAAGGACGAGAAGGAAATGCCAAGATCCTCCTGGCGGTTCAGATGTATGGCCATCCTCACCGTAGTCTTGGCCTGGACCCTCAGCATCACCGCGACGGCGACCTTCGCGAGTGCTTCCCCTCGCCCCGTGGATCCAACCGAGATCACCCCGTACGAGGCTCGCGTCCTCTACCAGAACCTTCCATGTGACCCCGCAGGGCCGAGCCCGAAAGACTCAACGACAGCCTCTACTTTGAACGCACTTCTCTCCAACAAGATGGCCCATAACATGACGGCATACCGTGCTTCATGTGCGAGGGTCATCGTGCAGGCCGTGAAAGACCGTGGGCTCAACCAGCGTGCTGCCGCGATCGCTCTGGCTACGACCATCGTGGAATCCAGTATCAGCAACATCGACGGCGGTGACGCCGACTCGGTGGGCCTGTACCAACAGAGGGCTTCTTGGGGTTCCTTCGCTCAGCGAACGAACGCACCGTGGGCAACCAATAAGTTTCTCGACGTCATGCAGAACTTCTATCCGAACGGGTCATGGAATTCAGCGCCCATCGGTGACGTAGCCGCTGACGTACAGCGGCCCGCGAGTCAGTACCGTTACCGCTACGGCGTCGAAGCGAACGATGCTGTGCTCATGGCCAAGGCACTGTGGGACAGCCAGACCTTCTCCGGTGACCGAATGGTGACGGCGTCGAATACCGATGGGCGGATGGAAGTCTACGCCGGCGGGGACGACGGCGTCTGGCATACCTACCAGACATCACAGAACGGCGGTTGGGCCGCCTGGGAATTCTGGGGCGGCCCGAAATCCGCGAACCTGGCATCAGCCCGGTCC
>NZ_JBHVHQ010000226.1:0-10731 GCF_042800135.1 Streptomyces sp. NPDC057654
CCATGGAAGCGCTCCGGCAGGTGGACGTGGGGCTGCTGGTGGTGCCGGGCGAGCTGCGCGCCGTCACGGCGGCGCACCGCGTCGCGTCGATGGCGGGCATGGTGCTGGACGACCTGCGAGCGGTGGTGCGCACCCCGTGCGGGCCGGGGCTGGACGACGAGGAGATCGCCCGGCTGCTGGATCTGCCGCTGGCCGGTGAGCTGCCGTCGGAGCCCGGCCTGGCGGACGCGCTGACGGCCGGCGCGCCGCCCGGCAGCAGCGAGCGGGGGCCGTTGGCGCTGTTCTGCGGGGAGTTCTGGGCGCAGGCCCTCGCCGGCGGCTGGGGCGTGGCCGCATGAGCGCCGAGCTGCTGGACGCGGTGCGGCTCCGGCTCGCGGAGAGCGGTGCGGAGCCGACGCCCGCGCGGGTCGCCGCGGCCCTGCGGCAGGAGGGGCGGCTCCTCGGGGACGCCGAAGTGCTCCAGGTCGTCGCGCGGTTGCGGTCCGAACTGGTGGGGACAGGGCCGCTGGAACCGCTCCTGGCCCAGCCGGAGGTCACCGATGTCCTGGTCACCGCGCCGGACGAAGTGTGGGTGGACCGCGGGTCGGGGCTGGAGCGTGCGGATGTGGCCTTCGCCGACGCCGCGGCGGTGCGCAGGCTCGCCCAGCGCCTCGCCGCCGTCGCCGGACGCAGGCTGGACGACGCCCGCCCCTGGGTGGACGCCCGGCTGCCCGACGGCACCCGGCTGCACGCGGTGCTTCCGCCGGTCGTCGTGGGCTGCGCGTGTCTGTCGCTGCGCGTGGTGCGGCCGAGGGCCTTCACACTGTCGGAACTGGTCGCCGCGGGCACGGTGCCGCCGGGCGGTGAGCGGCTGCTCCGCTCGATCCTGGCGGCCCGCCTCTCCTACGTCATCAGCGGCGGTACGGGCTCGGGGAAGACCACGCTGCTGAGCTCGTTGCTGGGCCTGGTCGGGCCGGACGAACGGATCGTACTGGCCGAGGACTCCGCCGAGTTGAGGCCGGACCACCCCCATGTGGTGCGGCTGGAGACGCGGCCCGCGAATCAGGAGGGCATGGGTCAGGTCACCCTCCGGGACCTGGTGCGGCAGGCGCTGCGGATGCGCCCGGACCGGCTCGTGGTCGGGGAGGTCCGCGGTCCCGAGGTCACCGACCTGCTGGCGGCGCTCAACACGGGGCACGAGGGCGGGTGCGGGACGGTCCATGCGAACGCCGCGGGCGACGTTCCGGCGCGGCTGGAGGCGTTGGGCTCGTCCGCCGGGCTCGACCGGGCCGCGCTGCACAGCCAGTTGGCGGCGGCGCTGTCCGTGGTGATCCATCTCGTGCGGAACGGCGCGGGGCGGCGGCGGATCGCCGAGGTGCATGTTCTCGACCGTGACGCGGCGGGGTTCGTCACGACCGTGCCGGCGGCTCTGTGGGGACCGGACGGGTTCCGGCGGGGCCGGGGCTGGGACCGGCTCGCAGCGCTGTGCGAGCGGGGCGGGGGCGTGTCATGACGGGGCCCGGGACGGCGCCGGAGGCGCTGCCGGTGTGCGCGGCGGCGCTCTGTGCGGGGGCGGTCCTCTGGTGGTCGGCGGGGCGCGACGAAGGGATGCGCCGGGCCCGGCTGCTGCTCGCGGGCGGCGGGGACGTCGCGTCGGTCGCGGGGGCTGTGCCGCCGTGGGCGGAGGAGTGGCTCAACCGGCTGCGGGACCTGTGGCGGACGAGGCGTGAGGTGATCTGTATGCCGATCGGGTGCGTACTGGCGCTGCTGGGCGCCTCACTGCTGCCTTTGCTGGCCGCGGCGGTGGCCATGCCGCTCGTACGGCGATGGCTGCGGTCCCGGCGGCTGGGCCGGGAACGGGAGCGGCGGGAGGCCGCGGTGATCGAGATCTGTGCGGCCCTTGCCGGCGAGCTGCGGGCGGGCCGGCAGCCCGGAGAGGTGCTGGCGGGGCTCGCGCCGCCGGACCTGGGGCCGTCATGGCCGGAGGTGGCGGCGGCAGCCCGGTTCGGCGGGGACGTGCCGGGGGCGCTGCGCACGGTGGGACGGCAGCCGGGGGCCGAGGGGCTGAACGGGGTGGCCGCGTGCTGGCGGGTCGCCGTCGACGGCGGGGCCGGGCTCGCGGACGGACTCGACCGGGTGGCCGGGGCCCTCAGGGCTGAGCGGGACCAACGGGAGGAGCTGTACGCGCAGTTGGCGGGCACGCGATCGACGGCCGTGATGCTGGCGCTGCTTCCCGCGTTCGGGCTGTTGATGGGCAGCGCGCTCGGCGCTTCGCCGCTGCGGGTGCTGCTGCACACCCCGGCCGGACTGGGCGCGCTCGCCGTCGGCGGACTCCTGGAGTGCGCCGGGCTGCTGTGGACCGCCCGGATCGTACGGCAGGCACAGGGGACCGGTGGGGAGGCGCGGGCGTGAACGGCGAAATTATCCACAGGTTGGGGATAAGTGTCGCGCTGTTGGCTGTGATGACGTGCGGGGCGGTCGCGGCGATGGAGGTCGGGCGACGGCGGGCGGCGCGGCGCAGGGCGGCGGCGCTGGGGTTCGCGGAGAACAGGGCGGCTGGAGTGTGGAACCGGCTGCGGGGGCGGTCCGTGCTGAAGGCGCGGATCTCGGGTCACCTGCCGGTGGTCGGTGCTGGGCTTGCCGCGTTCATTCTCCTCGGCGGAGTGGTCGGCTGTGCGGCGGGACTCGCCGCGGCCTACGGCGCCCGGCGCTGGCAGCGACGACCCCGCGACGGCGAGGAGGTCCCGTGCGCAGCGGAGGTGGAACGGCAACTCCCTTTGGCGGCTGACCTCTTGGCGGCTTGCCTGGCCGCCGGAGCGGGGCCTGGGACGGCCGCTGAAGCGGTCGGCTCCTCCCTCGGCGGCCCGGTCGGCGACCGGTTGGTGCAGGCCGCCGCAGAGGTGCGGCTCGGTGGTGAACCCTCCGTCGCCTGGGGGCGCGTGGGTGCGTTGCCCGGCGCGTATGGCATGGCGCGCGCCCTGGAACGGGCCCAGGCGACGGGCGTGCCGGGGGTGCGCCCCATGGCCCGGCTCGCGGGCGAGTTGCGGGCGGCGCACGGCAGGGCTGCGGGCATACGGGCCCGGCGCGCGGGGGTGCTGGCGACGGCCCCGCTGGGGCTGTGCTTCCTGCCCGCGTTCCTGATGGTCGGCGTGGTGCCGGTGGTGATCGGGCTGGCCGCCGGGCTTTCGAGCGGTGGTTGAGGTTCTGACGGACTGAAGGGTTGAGGGGGCGGTTCGCAATGACTGATGACGAGCGGGACAAGCAGGACGAGCGGGATGAGCGAGGGGGTACGGCTGTGATGGTCATGCGGTGGTGTGCGCGGCGCCGCGCGGCGGCGAGGGACAGGGCCGAGGCCGGGATGACGACCGCGGAGTACGCGATGGGGACATTGGCGGCGTGCGGCTTCGCCGCCGTCCTTTACAAGGTGGTGACGAGCGGGGCTGTCAGCGCGGCGCTTCAGTCGCTGATCGAGAAGGCGCTCCATGCGCAGTTCTGATTCGGACGGGGGGTATGTGACGGCGGAGGCCGCCGTGGTGCTGCCGGCGCTGACGTTCTTCGGGGTGGCGCTGGTCTGGGGGCTGATGGCCGTCTCCGCGCAGATCCAGTGCGTGGACGCGGCGCGGGCCGGAGCGCGGGCGGTGGCCCGGTCGGAACCGACCGCCGCAGCGGAGTCCGCCGCCCGCTCCGCGGCCCCGCGCGGCGCACGGATCGTGCTGGGCCGGGAGGGCGACCTGGTGCGCGTACGGGTGGAGACCCACGCGACGGGACCCGGTCCCCTGGCGCTGCGGTTGAGCGGGGAGGCGGTGGCCCTTGCGGAGGAGACGGTGGGGTGAGGAGGGGATGGCGACGGTGTGGGTGACGGTCACCGTCACGGCGCTGTGCGCGGTGTTCGCGGCCGTGCTGCTCATGGGACAGGCGGCGCTGGCCCGCCACCGGGCCGGCGGGGCGGCCGACCTGGCGGCCCTGGCCGCGGCGGATCACGCCCTGGAGGGCGAGGCGGTGGCCTGTTCTCTCGCCCGGCGGGTGGCCGGGGCGCAGGGCGCCGGGGTGGTGCGGTGCGTGGTGCGAGGGGAGGTGTCGGACGTGGTGACCGAGGCCCGGGCGGGGCCGTACGCGCCGCGGGTACGGGCTCGCGCGGGGCCTGCGACGGCGGGCGGCGGCTCGGCGGCAGGGGGCGGGTCCGCCCGCCGGGCGGACGGCCAGGGCCTGTCGAGGACTAGCCCGCCGCCTGGGGCGGAGCGGCCTTCAGGAGGGTCGTGAGGAGGCGGATGGCGGCTTTCTTGTCCAGAGGGTCGTTGCCGTTGCCGCACTTGGGGGACTGGATGCAGGACGGGCAGCCGGCGTCGCACTCGCAGGCGGCGATGGCCTCGCGGGTGGCGGTCAGCCAGCGGGCGGCGGTGTGGAAGGCGCGTTCCGCGAAGCCCGCGCCGCCGGGGTGGCCGTCGTAGACGAACACCGTCGGCAGCAGGGTGTCCGGGTGGAGGGGGACGGAGACGCCGCCGATGTCCCAGCGGTCGCAGGTGGCGAAGAGCGGGAGGATGCCGATGGAGGCGTGTTCGGCGGCGTGCAGGGCGCCGCCCAGGGCGTCGGGGTGGACGCGGGCGTCGTCGAGCTGGTCCTCGGTGACCGTCCACCACACGGCGCGGGTGCGCAGGGTGCGGGGCGGCAGGTCCAGTTTGGTCTCGCCGAGGACCTCGCCGGTGATGAGTCTGCGGCGGAGGAAGGAGACGACCTGGTTGGTGACCTCGACCGAGCCGAAGCAGAGCCGGGCGTCCCCCCAGGGGATCTCGGTGGTGGTCTCCAGGATGGAGATCGCCGTGGTGTCGCGGGCGGTCGTGGAGTAGGGCGGGGCGGCCTCCTCGACGAGGGCGACCGAGTCGTCCAGGTCCAGATGCTTCACCAGGTACGTACGGCCCTGGTGGAGGTGGACGGCGCCGTCGTGGACGGCGGTGTGGGCGGCGGAGGCGTCCACCGTGCCCAGGAGCCGTCCGGTGCCGGACTCGACGACCTGGACGGGGCTGCCGCCCTCGCCGCGGATGTCGGTGAGGTCGGCGGCGCGCTCGCGGCGGGTCCAGTGCCAGGCGGTGGCGCGGCGCCGGAGCAGCTTGCGGGCTTCGAGCTGGGGGAGGAGGTCGGCTGTGGCGGGGCCGAAGAGGTCCAGGTCGGTTTCGGTGAGGGGGAGTTCGGCGGCGGCCGCGCAGAGATGGGGGGCGAGTACGTAGGGGTTGTCCGGGTCCAGGACGGTCGACTCGACGGGCTGCTGGAAGAGCGCCTCGGGGTGGTGGACGAGGTAGGTGTCCAGCGGGTCGTCGCGGGCGACGAGGACGGCGAGCGCTCCTTGGCCCGTACGCCCGGCGCGGCCGGCCTGCTGCCACAGGGAGGCGCGGGTGCCGGGGTAGCCAGTGAGGAGGACGGCGTCCAGGCCGGCGACGTCCACGCCGAGTTCCAGGGCCGTGGTGGCGGCGAGGCCGAGGAGGTCGCCGGTGTGCAGGGCGCGCTCCAGGGCTCGGCGTTCTTCGGGGAGGTAGCCGCCGCGGTAGGCGGCGACGCGACGCGGGAGGGAGCGGTCGATCTCCGCGAGCCGTTCCTGGGCGATGACGGCGATGAGTTCGGCGCCGCGCCGGGACCGTACGAAGGCGACGGTGCGGACGCCCTGGACGGCGAGGCCGGTGAGCAGGTCCGCGGTCTCGGCGGTGGCGGTGCGGCGGACGGGGGCGCCCCGCTCGCCGTGGAGTTCGGTGAGCGGCGGCTCCCACAGGGCGAAGACCAGTTCGCCGCGGGGGGAGGTGTCCTCGGTGATTTCCGCCACTGTCAGCCCGGTCAGGCGGGTCGCCGCGCGGGCCGGGTCGGCGGAGGTGGCGGAGGCGAGGAGGAAGACAGGATGTGAACCGTAGCGGGCGCACAGGCGACGCAGCCGGCGCAGGACCTGGGCGACGTGGGAGCCGAACACGCCCCGGTAGGTGTGGCACTCGTCGATGACGACATAGCGCAGGGCGCGCAGGAAGGAGGCCCAGCGGGGGTGGGCGGGGAGTACGGACCGGTGCAGCATGTCCGGGTTGGTGAGCGCGTAGTTCGCGTACTGGCGGACCCACTCGCGCTCCTCGACCGGGGTGTCGCCGTCGTAGACGGCGGGGCGGATGCGGTTGCCGAGGGGGGCGGCGAGTTCGCGGACGGCGCGCCGCTGGTCGTGCGCCAGCGCTTTGGTGGGCGAGAGGTACAGGGCGGTCGCGCCTCGCCCGTTGGGCGCCTCGGACCCGTCGAGGAGCGCGCTGAGGACCGGTGCGAGGTAGGCGAGGGACTTGCCGGAGGCGGTGCCGGTGGCCACCACGACGGATTCGCCGCGCAGCGCGTGCTCGGCCGTGCGCGCCTGGTGGGCCCAGGGGCGGTCGATGCCTGCGGCCCGAATGGCATCGATCACTTCCGGCCGGATCTGCGAAGGCCAGGGGGCATGACGGCCCGCGCGCGGGGGCAAGTGCTCCGTATGAGTGATGCGTGCAGCACGGCCCGCCCCGGCGGCGAGTCGGTCCAGGACCCTGCGGGGAGAGGGGCGTGCGCCCGCGCGCGGCGGGAGTTGGTCGGCGGCCATCGACACCGAGTGTGTCACCGGCATGACGGACAATGGCGTCAAGGCGTCGTGCTCGCCTGCCGGTAAGTGATTGAATGCCATCGCGGCTGCCGATCCATGGGGGGCGACCGCTCGATGCAAGGTGCTGGAGGATCCGTGGACCTGTCCCTGTCGACCCGGACCGTCGGCGACCGAACGGTCGTCGAGGTCGGTGGCGAGATTGATGTATACACCGCGCCCAAGCTGCGTGAGCAGCTGGTCGAGCTTGTCAACGACGGTAGTTACCACTTGGTCGTGGACATGGAGGGCGTCGACTTCCTCGACTCCACCGGGCTCGGCGTGCTGGTCGGTGGCTTGAAACGAGTGCGCGCCCATGAGGGTTCGCTGCGCCTGGTGTGCAATCAGGAGCGCATTCTGAAGATCTTCCGTATCACCGGTCTGACCAAGGTGTTCCCGATTCACACCTCGGTGGATGACGCGGTGTCGGCGACCGACTGAGGTTGCCGGAGGAAGACCGCCGCGCCGGGGTTCCGGGCTGAGGCCCGGTCCCCCTGCGAGTTCGCCCTCTTCCGGAAGTCGGGAAGAGGGCACGTACGACCGAGGGGGATGGCATGGCCACCGTCGAACTGCTCTTCAGTGCCCTGCCCGAGCACGTCCGTACCGCCCGCCTCGTGGCGGCCGCGGTGGCGCGCCGGGCCGGGGTCGACGAGGCCGTGCTGGACGAGGTGCGCCTCGCGGTCGGCGAGGCGTGCACGCGCGCGGTCGGGCTGCATCTCACCTATGGGGTGGCCAGCCCGGTCCGGGTCGTGCTCATCGAGGACGAGAAGAAGTTCTCCATCGAGGTCGGCGACGACGCGCCCCGTGCCTCCGCCGGTCTGGTGCCGGGTGCCCGCGGGGAGAGCGCCGAAGCCGGTGCGCCCACTCCCGCCGCGGTGCCGGAGGAGACCGGCGCCGAGGCCGACGACGAGATGGGTCTCGCCGTGATCAGCGGTCTCGTCGACGACGTCGAGGTGACGTCGGACGAGAACGGCGGCCTCATCCGCATGACCTGGCCGACGACCCCGGCGTCTGTACTTCCGTAGCGGCCACGCCACGCCCTCTCGTGGGGGCGGCGTACGCCCGGCTTGTGCGCGTTGGCGTCGTACGCCCTCAGCGCTTCAGCGGCTGTGCCGCGCCCTCCCACGCGCCCGTGTGCCCGTAGCGCGCCGGAGTGTCGGCCGTACGCCGGGCGAGGGCCGCTGACCCCGTCGGGCGGGCGCGTGTGTCCGGTGGGCGTACCTGTCCGGCAGCGCGGCGCGTCCGGTAGTTGTACGTGCCCGACAGCGGTGTGTGTCCGGAAGTCGTCCCCTTCCCGCGGCCGGATCGCAGGAGCGGCCGCAGCCGTCCGGCAGTTGTGCGCGCCCTCTCGCCCGGAATCCGATCATCCCCTCTGAACTGGGGCGTTCATAGGATTCTGAGATCCTTTTATAGATCATTTTCGGTGCGTCAGTGAATTCCGTGCTCTCCTTCGTCCGGGCGAATTTGTCGGCGTACTCCTTTTGATCTTCCCTGGTGCAGGCTAATTCTCTCCACGGCGCTCTGTTTTGATCTCGCCGGGCTCCCTACAATCCGTCCACATCTTGAGCTCAGGACGCCTGAGCGTGGCGGCTGTTCCGCGGTCGTTCCCTACGGTCGCAGAACGGCTGCGCGCCCATGTGCCAAACGTCAAGGAGGACGAATGGCGGGGCCTATCACCCCTCATCAGCTCGGCTTCACCACCCAACTGGCCGCGGAGCTGACCGACGACAACCGCATGCTGGTGATGGTGATCGCGGTGGTCGCGATCGCGGCGCTGGCGCTCGCGGTGGTGCTGGTGCGCCAAGTGCTCGCCGCCGGTCAGGGCACGGACAGCATGAAGAAGATCGCCGCGGCCGTACAGGAAGGCGCCAATGCCTATCTGGCCCGGCAGTTGCGCACCCTCGGCATTTTCGCCGTGGCCGTGTTCTTCCTGCTCATGCTGTTGCCGGCGGACAACTGGTCACAGCGCATCGGCCGCTCGGTCTTTTTCTTGATCGGCGCGCTCTTCTCGGCGGCCACCGGTTATATCGGCATGTGGCTCGCGGTGCGCAGCAATGTGCGGGTCGCGGCGGCCGCCCGTGAGGCGACGCCCGCCGAGGGCGGACCGGCGAAGGACCTCACCGAGGTCGCGCACAAGGCCACGAAGATCGCTTTCCGCACGGGCGGCGTCGTCGGCATGTTCACCGTGGGGCTGGGCCTGCTCGGCGCGTCCTGCGTCGTGCTCGTCTACGCGGCCGACGCGCCCAAGGTCCTGGAGGGCTTCGGCTTCGGCGCGGCGCTGCTGGCGATGTTCATGCGCGTCGGCGGCGGCATCTTCACCAAGGCCGCCGACGTGGGCGCGGACCTCGTCGGCAAGGTCGAACAGGGCATCCCGGAGGACGACCCCCGCAACGCCGCGACCATCGCGGACAACGTGGGCGACAACGTCGGCGACTGCGCGGGCATGGCGGCGGACCTCTTCGAGTCCTACGCCGTGACCCTCGTGGCCGCCCTCATCCTCGGCAAGGTCGCCTTCGGCGACTCCGGCCTGGCCTTCCCGCTGCTGGTCCCCGCGATCGGTGTGCTCACCGCGATGATCGGGATCTTCGCGGTGGCGCCGCGCCGCGCCGACCGCAGCGGCATGACGGCGATCAACCGCGGCTTCTTCATCTCGGCCGTCGTCTCCCTGGTGCTGGTGGCGGTCGCGGTGTTCGCCTACCTGCCGTCCACCTACGCGGACCTCAAGGGCATCTCCGATGCCGCGATCCGCACCCATGAGGGCAACCCGCGCATCCTGGCGCTGGTCGCCGTCGCCATCGGCATCGTGCTCGCGGCCCTCATCCAGCAGCTCACGGGGTACTTCACCGAGACCAGCCGGCGTCCCGTGCGGGACATCGGCAAGACCTCGCTGACCGGCCCCGCCACCGTCGTGCTGTCCGGGATTTCGCTCGGCCTGGAGTCCGCGGTCTACACGGCGCTGCTGATCGGCCTCAGCGTGTACGGGGCGTTCCTGCTGGGCGGCGCCTCGATCATGCTGGCGCTGTTCGCGGTCGCGCTCGCCGGTACGGGCCTGCTGACCACCGTCGGCGTCATCGTCGCGATGGACACCTTCGGCCCGGTCGCCGACAACGCGCAGGGCATCGCCGAGATGTCCGGCGACGTCGAGGGCGCGGGCGCGCAGGTGCTGACCGACCTCGACGCGGTGGGCAACACCACCAAGGCGATCACCAAGGGCATCGCCATCGCCACGGCGGTGCTGGCGGCGTCCGCGCTCTTCGGCTCGTACCGCGACGCGATCGCCACGGCGGTCGGCGAGGTGCACGCGAAGGCCGGCGAGATGGGCCTGAGCCTGGACATCTCGCAGCCCAACAACCTGGTCGGGCTGGTGCTCGGGGCCGCGGTCGTCTTCCTGTTCTCGGGGCTGGCGATCAACGCGGTGTCGCGGTCGGCGGGCGCGGTGGTCTACGAGGTGCGGCGGCAGTTCCGCGAGCACCCCGGAATCATGGACTACAGCGAGAAGCCGGAGTACGGGCGTGTCGTCGACATCTGCACCAAGGACGCGCTGCGCGAGCTCGCCACGCCCGGTCTGCTCGCCGTCATGGCCCCGATCGCGGTCGGCTTCTCGCTCGGCGTCGGCGCGCTCGGCTCGTATCTCGCGGGCGCGATCGGCACCGGCACGCTGATGGCGGTCTTCCTCGCCAACTCCGGCGGCGCGTGGGACAACGCCAAGAAGCTGGTCGAGGACGGGCACCACGGCGGCAAGGGCAGCGAGGCGCACGCGGCGACGGTGATCGGCGACACGGTCGGCGACCCGTTCAAGGACACGGCCGGACCGGCGATCAACCCGCTGCTGAAGGTCATGAACCTGGTGGCGCTGCTGATCGCGCCGGCGGTGGTGAAGTTCAGCTACGGCGACAACGCCAACGCGGGTCTGCGGGCCGGCGTCGCGGGGCTGGCCATCGTGGTGATCGTCGCCGCGGTGTACGTGTCCAAGCGGCGCAGCATCACCGTGGGCGAGGAGGAGGACGGCGCCGAACGGGTGGCGAACACCGCCGATCCCGCGGTGGTGTCCTGAGGGCGGACTCTCCTCGCGGAGGGGACGGGCGGGTGGTGCGCGCGGGCGCACCGTCCGCCCGTCCGCGTTTTTTCGG
>NZ_JBHVHQ010000227.1:0-10701 GCF_042800135.1 Streptomyces sp. NPDC057654
GACCAGACGTCGTCGAAGGTCCACCACTGTCCGTTCGCGCCGGTGTAGCCGTACGTCGCCACCGACTGTTCGTCGTGGTAGATCTTCAGGTTCGCCACGGACGCGAGCAGGTTGTCGTAGCCGCGGGTGCCGGCCTCCTCCGGGAACTGGCCGGGGGCCGCGCCGTTGGCGGTCTGCCACGCGCCGTTCGCGCCGCCGTCCGCGACCTGCTGCCAGCCGCGCCCGTAGAAGGCGAGGCCCAGGGCGACCTGGCTCGGTTTGACGCCCGCGTCGAGGTAGGCGTTCACGGTCTTCTCGACGCTGAACTTGGTGTCGTACGGGTCCTTGGCGTCCTGGTAGAGGTTGCCCTGGTGGCCGGTGCGCTTGGGCTCCCAGCTGTCGTCGCTGCCCGAGCCGTGGAAGTCGTACCCCTGGACGTTGGCGAAGTCCATGTAGTCGAAGACGCTGGGGGTGCCGTCCTTGGTGGTGATGTCCCAGCCGGCGTCGAGCTTGGCGGGGTCGGCCGGGGTGAAGGCGGTCAGCAGGTACTTCTTCCCGGTCTCCGAGGACAGCGCGTTCAGCTGCTTGCGGAACTCGGCGAAGAGCAGGGTGTTGTTGGCCTTGTCGTCCTTGGAGACGTGGTTGCCCGCGTGCCCCTCGGCGCCCGGCCACTCCCAGTCGATGTCGAAGCCGTCGAAGATCCCGGCCGCCGCGCCCTTGCCGCCGCGCCCGTTGGTGACCGGCAGGTCGCCCTTGATGTACATGTCGATGCAGGACTTCACGAACTTCTGCCGGGACGCGTCGGTCTTGGCGACGTCGGAGAAGTACTTGCTGTACGTCCAGCCGCCGATCGACATGAGGGCCTTGAGCTTCGGGTGCTTGGCCTTGACCTTCTTGAGCTGGTTGAAGTTGCCCGCCAGCGGCTGGTCCCAGGTGTCGCCGACCCCGTCGACCGACTCGCCCGCGCCGAAGCCCTTCTCGTAGTCGGCCCAGGAGTCGCCCGCGCCGTCGCCCTGGTTGGGGTCCTGCGGGCCGGGGGTGGTGGCCTTGGTGACGCCGTTGAGGCAGGTGAGGTTGTTCGGGTCGATGTTGGAGAAGGAGTAGTTGAGGTGGGTGAGCTTGGCGGCGGCGCCCGTCGTCTCCAGGTTCTTCATGGTGTAGGCGCGTCCGTAGATGCCCCACTGCACGAAGTAGCCGGCCTTGATGCGGTCCGTCGGCTGCTGGTCGCCGCCGGTGGTCCGTACGGTCAGCGGCTGGGAGGCCGGTCCGACCTGGTCGGCGGTGTCGCGGGCGACGACCGTGTAGGTGTAGTCGGTGCCCGGCGTCAGCCCGGTGTCGGTGTACGCGAGCTTGCCGACGGTCGCGACCTTCACGGTGCCGCGGTAGACGTCGTAGTTCTTGATGCCCTTGTCGTCCGTGGCCGCGGGCCACTTGAGGGAGATCGTGGTGTCCGTGGTCGCGGTCGCCCGGGGGACGCCGGGCGCCGAGGGCGGGTTGTCGGTGCCGCCGCCGGTGCTCGTACGGAAGGTGGCCGACGGCGAATCCGGGCCGGTCTGCCCGGCCGTGTCGCGCGCCACGATCTTGTACGTGTACTCGGTGTCGGCGCTCAGCCCGGTGTCGGTGAAGGAGGTGTCGCCGACCGTGCCGACCACGGTGCCGCCGCGGTAGACGTCGTAGTTCTTGACGCCCTTGTCATCCGTCGCGGCGGCCCAGGTCAGCGAGATGCTGCTGGACGTGACCCCGGTCGTGGTGGGCTGGCCGGGGGCGGTCGGCGGGGTGTCGGTGGGCGACGAGCCGTCGCACGGGCCGCCGTCCAGCTTGCAGCCGCCGGGCTCGCCGTTGCCCGAGGCCACGAAGCCGAAGGAGACGCTGGCGCCGGGCTCGATGGTGCCGTTGTACTCCCGGTTCTTCGCCGTGTAGTGCGATCCGGAACTGGTGATCAGGGAGTCCCAGTACGCGCCCACGGTGGTGCCGGAGGGGAAGTCCCACTCGACGGTCCAGCCGTTGATGCTGGAGGTGCCGGTGTTCTTGACGGTCCACTCGCCCTGAAAGCCGGTGCCCCAGTCGGAGGTCTTGACGAACGCCGCCGTGGCGTCGGTGGCCGCCTGCGCGGGCGTCGCGGTCAGGCCGACGAGCGCGGCGATGGGGAGGAGCAGCGAGGCGAGGGCCGCGCCGACTCGGGTGATGACGGTACGTCTGGAGCGTTTGGTGCGTCCTAAGGTTCCTGTGCTCAAGGAGTGCTCCTCGAAGAGGTCCGATGGGGAACCTGTGCCGCCAGGTGAGTGTGCGCTCTCTGAACACGCTCACCACAGTTGTGAGGGGAGAGTAAGAAGGTCTGGACCAGCGGTCAAGAGGTCTGTACCAACGTCAAGAGGGCCGGATCAGCCCCAACTCCTGCGCCAGAACGGCCGCTTGCACCCGGCTGCGCAGCTCCAGCTTGGCGAGCAGGCGGCTGACATGCGTCTTGACGGTCGCCTCCGCCATATCGAGACGCTGGGCGATCTCCGCGTTCGAGCACCCCTCGCCCAGGCGGACGAGCACCTCGCGCTCGCGCCGCGTCAGCGCCTCCAGAACGGCTGGATCGGGCGCGTACGGCGAGGGCGCCGGAGCGGGGCGCGCGAACTCCGCGATCAGTCGGCGGGTCACGGCCGGAGCGATCATCCCCTCGCCGCGCGCCACCGTCCGTACGGCCGCGACCAGTTCGGCCGCCTCGCTGTCCTTGAGCAGAAACCCCGCCGCACCGGCCCGCAGCGCCCCGAAGACGTATTCGTCGAGATCGAAGGTGGTCAGCACCAGCACGTCGGCCAACTGCTCCTCGGTGATCCGCCGGGTGGCCGAGACGCCGTCGAGCCGCGGCATCTGTACGTCCATCAGCACGACGTCCGGGCGCAGTTCGCGGGCGAGCCGCACGGCCTCCTCGCCGTCGGCGGCCTCCCCGGCCACCTCGACGCCCGGGGCCGAGCCGAGGATGAGGACCAGCCCGGCCCGTACCGCCGACTGGTCCTCCGCGACCAGCACCCGGACCGAACCCCTCGGGGTCTCAGCGCTCACAGCGTTCCCTTCTCGTGCAGCGGCAGCACGGCCCGTACGCGCCACGCTTTGCCGTCATCGCTCTCGTACGCGTCGTCCGCCGGCACCGGTCCGGCCTCGAACTCCCCGTCCAGCAGCGCGACCCGCTCGCGCATGCCGACCAGCCCCGCGCCGGAGCCGGGCGCGCGCGGCCCCGGCCGGTCCCCGGACGGGCTCGTCACACAGACCTCCAGCGGACCGTCGCCCACCCGGCCGAGGCGGACCGTCACCTCGCCGGGCGACGCGTGCTTGAGGGCGTTCGTCAGCGACTCCTGGACGATGCGGTAGGCGGCCAGCTCCACGGGCGCGGGCAGCGGGCCCGGCGCGCACTCGTCGAGCAGCGTGAAGCGCAGGCCGGAGCCCGAGCCGTTCGTACGGGCCTGCTCGATCAGCGCGTCCAGGGCGTCCAGCCGGGGCGCGGCGGCGGACTCCTGCTCCCCGCCCGCGTCCCGCAGCAGGCCGATCAGGCGGCGCATCTCCGCCAGCCCCTGGACGCTGTTCGCGCGGATCACGGCGAGCGCGTCCGAGGCCGCCTTCGGCTCGCCTATCGACAGCGCCGCCGTCGAGTGGATGGCGATGGCCGAGAGGTGGTTGGCCACCATGTCGTGCAGCTCGCGCGCCATCCGGGCGCGCTCCGCGCCGACCGCCTCGCGCCGGTCCAGCTCCGCCAGCAGCGCGGTGCGCTCCGTCTCCAGCCGGGCCGCCCGCGCCGTGTCGCGGTGCCGCCGGATGCCGACGCCGGTCTGGGCCGGGGCGATGGTGACCAGCGCCGCGACGACGCCGATGAGCAGCGCCTCGGGCTTGCGCAGCAGCGCCACGGACACCAGCGTCACCAGCACCGTGAACAGCTCGCAGCCGCGCGGGATGCGGCGCGCGGCGGCCGGGGGACCGTACAGCACGGCCGCGTACACCAGGTCGGTGAACATCACGACGGTGGCGATCAGGGTGCTCGTGCTCTGGTCGAGGGCGAGCGCGAGGACGCCGACGGCCAGCGCCGTCCGCGGTGCGGTGCGGCGCATCAGCTCGGCCCCGGACATCACTACGAGCGCCACCAGCGTCAGCCGCTCGGGGAACCCGTCGACCGGCCGCCCGGTGGTCAGCCCGAGGAACCACAGCGTCAGCCCGCCGAGCAGCCCGCCGGCCGCGATGAGCGCGTCATGGCGGTGCGGGCGGCCCGGGAGGCGGAGTGGCATGGGTCCATCACAGCACGTGGGAGGGGCCGGGGGCGTCGCCGTACGGGCGCGCGTACGGGCGTGCCGACTACATCGAAGGATGCAGCGGGGGATCGTCACGGGCGACGACGCGAACGCCCGTAACGCCGGTGAGGCTGGAAGGGAGAGACGGGAGAGAACCATGATTGTCGGACTGGTCATCGCCTGCGAAGTGGCCTTCTGGGTGCTGCTGGCCGTAGGGCTGGGCCTGCGCTACCTGGCGAAGAAGCCGCGCGCGGGGCTCGCGGTGCTGCTGCTGGAGCCGGTCCTGGAACTGGTCCTGCTCGTCGTCACCGCGATCGACCTGAAGAACGGCGCCGAGCCCGACTGGAAGCACGGCCTCGCCGCCGTCTACATCGGCTTCACGGTGGGCCTCGGCCATCAGACCGTCAAGTGGGTCGACGGACACGTGGCCCACCGCTGGGCGGGCGCCCCCAAGCCCGTCAAGCCGCCGAAGTACGGCATGGCGCGCACCGTGCACGAGTGGAAGACCGCGGGCCGCTGGATCCTCGCCGCCGCGGTGGCGATGGCGCTGCTCCAGGCCGCCATCTGGTACGTGGGCGAGGACGGCGGCACCAGTTCGCTGCGCTCGTGGCAGCTGAAGATGGTGTGGGTGATCGGCATCAACGTGGTCATCGCGGCGAGCTACACCCTCTGGCCGAAGCAGCCGCCGGGCGGCGGCGAGGGGACGGACGGCGAGAGGGAGCGGCCGCACTTCCTGAGCAAGTGGTGAGGGCGTCAGAGGCCGGCGGTCGTGCCGCCCCAGCGCCGCCGCGCCCCCTCGATGTCGAGCGGCTTGCGGACGATCGGCTCCTCGTAGGACCAGGAGTCGCGCGGCGTCGGCCACATCAGCTCGATCTCGATCCCGTCCGGGTCCGTGCAGTAGACCGACAGATGCATGCCCTGGTCGAAGGTCTCCTTGACGCGGCCCTGGGCCTCCAGCCGCTCCTTGATCTCGGCCAGCTCGTCCAGGCTGCCGACCTCGAACGCGAAGTGCAGCAGGCCCGGCGGGGCGGCTTCCGGGCGCTGGGCGTCCGGCGCCTCGGCGCGGATCAGCCCGAGGTCGTGGTGGTTGTCCGACGCCTCCGGGGTGCGCAGGAAGACCATGAACGGGTCGGAGCCGTCCTTGGGGATGCGGTCCACCACCTTCAGGCCCAGGGTGTCGCGGTAGAAGCGGGTCGAGACGGCTATGTCGGCGACGGACAGGACGAGGTGGTTCACCCGGCGGATCGTCATCAGGCTCTCCTGCACATGAGGTGGCGCGTGACGGGCCCCGGAGCGGGGGCCCCTTCGGTTCGCACGTATCGCACGTATCGTACGTTCGCTTCCGCGACGGTCAGCGGTCGCCGCCCGGGACCCACAAGACGTCCCCGACCTCCTTGTTGGCCGTCCGAGCCAGGATGAAGAGCAGGTCCGAGAGGCGGTTGAGATACGTGGCGGTCAGCGGGTTCATGATGTCGCCGTGCACCTCCAGCGCCGCCCACGTCGAGCGCTCCGCGCGCCGGACCACCGTGCACGCCTGGTGCAGCAGGGCCGCGCCCGCCGTGCCGCCCGGCAGGATGAAGCTCCGCAGCTTCTCCAGCTCCGCGAGGAAGCGGTCGCAGTCGGCCTCCAGCTTGTCGACGTAGGACTGCTCGACGCGCAGCGGCGGGAACTCGGGGTTCTCGACGACCGGAGTCGACAGGTCGGCGCCCACGTCGAAGAGGTCGTTCTGGACCCGTACGAGCACCTTCACGACCTCCTCGGACAACTGCCCGAGCGCGACGGCCACCCCGATCGCGGCGTTCGCCTCGTTCGCGTCGGCGTACGCGGCGATGCGGGTGTCGGTCTTCACGGTGCGGCTCATGTCGCCGAGGGCGGTGGTGCCGTCGTCGCCGGTGCGGGTGTAGATGCGCGTCAGATTGACCATGGGTACGAGCCTAGCCACGCACCGCGTGCGCGGCAGCACCGTGTGCGGCTCGTCACGGGGCGGATCGGCGTGGTCCGGCCGCGCCCGGCTCGGCGGACAGGTCAGCGGACAGGTCAGCGGACGGGGCGTCAACTGAGGGGCGGTGGTGCGGCGAAGAACACACAGTGACGCGCACCTCTTACTGCTGCCACGAAGGGTGAACGGACGTTAAGGTCCGGCAAACAGCGTCGAGGAGAGGTGTGTGTCGTGGCGAAGAAGCTCGCCGTCATCGGAGCCGGCCTGATGGGTTCCGGCATCGCCCAGGTCTCCGCCCAGGCGGGGTGGGACGTCGTGCTGCGCGATGTGACCGACGCGGCGCTGACCCGCGGCACCGACGCGATCAAGGCGTCGTACGACCGGTTCGTCGCCAAGGGCAAGCTGGACGCGGACGCCGCCGAGGCCGCGCTCGGCCGCATCGCCACCACCACCGACCTCGACGGGGCCGCCGACGCCGACATCGTCGTCGAGGCCGTCTTCGAGAACATCGACACCAAGCGGGAGATCTTCCGCACCCTCGACGGGCTGGTCGGCGAGCGCACCGTGCTCGCCTCCAACACCTCCGCCATCCCGATCACCAAGATCGCGGCCGCCACGACCCGCCCCGAGCAGGTCGTCGGCGCCCACTTCTTCTCGCCCGTGCCGATGATGCAGTTGTGCGAGCTCGTCCGGGGGTACAAGACCAGTGACGAAACCCTCGCCACCGCGCGGGAGTTCGCCGAAGGCGTCGGCAAGACCTGCATCGTCGTCAACCGTGACGTCGCCGGGTTCGTGACCACCCGGCTCATCTCGGCCCTGGTCGTCGAGGCGGCCAAGCTGTACGAGTCCGGGGTGGCCACCGCGGAGGACATCGACGTCGCCTGCAAGCTCGGCTTCGGGCACGCGATGGGGCCGCTGGCCACCGCCGACCTCACGGGCGTCGACATCCTGCTGCACGCCGCGGACAACATCTACACGGAGTCCCAGGACGAGAAGTTCGCCCCGCCGGAGATCATGCGCCGCATGGTCGACGCGGGGGACATCGGCCGCAAGAGCGGCCAGGGCTTCTACCAGCACTGAGGACAGCGCTGAGAGCAGCACTGAGGGCAGTACTGAGAGCAGTGCCGCGGACAGCACTGGGGAGGCGGTTGCGCGGACCATCCACATCGGGATCACTCCGAGGAGTGAATTCGGTATCGGTTCGCTTACAGACGGCAACTTCACGGCATGAGAGGCAGTCAGTTCTGTAGACACGGAGGCAACATCACGTACCGGATCCGGGGAGCGCATATGCATATCAGGGGCGACCACGCCGAGCTGGTCGTCGGGGGCCGCCTCGACGTCCGGACCGCGGCGGACGCCCGTACGGCCCTGCACGCCGCCGTCGACTCCGGCCGCGGCGATCTCGTCCTGGACCTGACCGAGCTGGACTCCTGGGACGCCACGGGGCTCGGCGTCATCATGGGCGCGCACCGCCGCGCGGGGCGCACGGGCCGGCGGCTCGTGCTGCGCGGCGTGCCGCCGCAGATGCAGCGCCTTCTGGTCGCCACGCGGCTGCACCGCATCCTCGCCATCGAGGGCGGCATCGAGGCGGAGTCGCTGCCGCGCGTCTGACGTCCGCCGTTCGCGTACGGCCGGTCCACCGCCGTACGCGCCCGGCGGATCCCGCGCCGTTCGCGTCCGGCCGATCCGCCGCCGGACTGTGACGTCCCGCGCGGCGCGACACCCCTCAGGTGCGGGGATACTGTGGGAAGGTTTAGGGTTCGGTGTCCCCGCCGCTTTCCGAAAGCCTACGGCGGGCACCGGACCAGAAGCGACGGCGAGCGTGCGGACAGGCCGGGAGGGCAATACGGCACGCCACGCATCTGGGGGGCTTGACCATGGACCCGATGGACCGGGGACCGGAAGACCACGAGGGCCGCGACGGCGACGGGCGCCGCGACGGCCGCACACCGGCGGACGGCGCCGCCTCGCAGGCGCCGGGCCACGAGCGGGGCACGCCCGGCTCCGGCGGCGGCGCCCCGGGGCTCGCCCGCACCGTACAGCTCGTCGCCGGTGACTATCTGCTCACGATCAACCCCGTGGACGGCAGCGAGATCGAGGTCTGCCGGCCGGCCGACCGCCCCGGCCGCCCGGAGAAGCACCTGCCCGAGGAGCGCGCCGAGCTCCGCCGGGCGGCCGCGCCGCCGCCCCTCGACGCGACCGCCGGGTCCGAACTGCCCTTCCTGGGCCGCGAGGAGGAGCGCGAGCGGCTCGTGCGGCTGCTGGGCCGGGGCCGGTCCGTACGGCTCACCGGGCCGCCCGGCGCGGGCCGCACCAGCCTCCTCGACGCCGTCGCCGAGGACTGCGCGGACCTCGCGCCCGACGGCGTCGTGCGCCTCTCCGGCTACCGCCGCACCTCCACCGACCTCCTGTACGACCTCTTCGCCGCCGTCCACCGCGCCCCGCTGCACCGCCCCGACCGCGACCAACTGGCCGCCCTGGTGGCCGACATCGGCGCCGTCGTCGTCCTCGACGACCTGGAGTTCGGCGGCGCCGCGCTCGACGACCTCCTCGACGCGACCCCCGAGTGCGCCTTCCTGATCGCGGCCACCCCCGACGTCGCCGCCCCCTCCGCCGACTCGCACCTCGAAGAGGTCTTCCTCGGCGGGCTCGGCCGCGACGCCTGGCTGGAGCTGCTGGCGCGGGCCGTGCGCCGGCCCCCGGCCGCGGACGAGGCGGGCTGGGCGTCGGACCTGTGGTTCGAGTCCGAGGGGCTGCCGCTGCGGTACGTACAGGCCGGGGCGCTGCTGCGGCAGCGCGACGAACTGCGCGCCGATCCCGGTTCCTTCGACGAGTACGGCGTCTTCGCCGAGCGGCCCGTCGACGCGCCCTTCGACGGGGGCGACCCGCACGACGTGCCGCTGCCCAGCACGACTGAGGCCGCCGAGCCCGCCGCGCTGATCGCCTCCCGCGTCAGCGAGGCCGGCCGGGCCACCCTGCGCCTCGCCGTGGCGCTCGGCGGCGAACTCCCGCACCAGGCGCACCTTCCCGCGCTCGTCGGGGACGCCCACGCCGACGCCGCGCTCGGCGAGCTGATCGCCTGCGGGCTGGTCACGCCCGCCGGGGCCCACTACCGGCTGGCGGGCGGCGTCCTGGGCCGGCTCCAGGCCGCCGGGTACGGCACCGACGCGGCCACCCACGCGCAGCTCGCGGCCCAGCACTACGCCTGGTGGGCCGGTCACCCCTCGGTCACCCCCGAGCGCACCGCGATCGAGTCCGACGCGATCCTCGCCGCGATGGGCGTTCTCGTGGCCGGCCGGGAGACCGGGCACCCGGCCGCCGCCGTGCTGCTGGCCCGTACGGTCGCGCCCGCGTTCGCCGCGGCGCTGCACTGGAGCGCCTGGGAACGGAGCCTGCGGTTCGGGCAGGAGGCCGCCCGGATCGCCGGAGAGGTAGCCGAAGAGGCGTACTTCCACCACGAGTTGGGCATCCTCGCGCTCTGCACCGGCAACCTCGACCGGGCCCGCGCCGAGCTGGAGGCGTCCATCGGGCTGCGCGGCGTGCTCGCCGACCGGCGCGGCACGGTCGCGGGGCGCAGGGCGCTGGCCCTGGTCGCGGACCGCACCGGGCGGCCCGCCGCGGTCCCGCCGCCGGCGCCCGACGGGTACACGCCCGCGGGGGAGGAGGTCCCGGACGCGCAGTCCGAGGAGTCGGCGTCGCCGCCCGGCGGCGTCTCCGCGCCGTTCGCCGCGGGCCCCGACGACAACACGACCACGATCATCACCCGGCTCGCCGCCGACGGGGGAGCGGGCGCGGGTCCGGTTCCGGGGCCGGGTCCGGGCAAGGCCGCGCCGCCGCCCCCGGCCCGTAAGGCGGTCCTCGGCGGCGCCCGGCGCAACCTGGTCGCGGCGGGCGCGGGCGCGCTCCTAGTGGCCGTCCTGGGCACCGTGGTCACCCTCGGCGCCACCTCCGGCGACGACAAGGGCCCCTCCGACAAGGTCAAGCCGGGTCAGTCGGCGTCCCAGCAGGACGGCGACGGCGGCCTGACCGCCGACCAGCCGGGCGGCGGCAAGAACAACCCCGGCGGCGTTCCGGGGCACCAGGGGACCACCGGGCACCCCGGGCCGACGACCAGCCCGGACAGCCCCTCCGACTCCCCGAGCCCCTCGGACAGCTCTTCGCCGGACGACCCCACCCACAGCGGGGAGCCCTCGCACACGCCGTCGTCCCCGTCGAAGCCGACGGACGATCCGACCGAGCCGACCCATTCGCCGACGCACAAGCCGACGACGGCGCCGACGCACACCCCGACCCACAAGCCGACGACGACGCCGACGGGCGACCCGGACCCGACGGGACCGACGACGCCCCCCGAGTCCCCGCCGACCGGTCCGACGTCCAGCCAGACCGTGACGCAGTCGACCTCCCAGTCGGCGTCGCAGTCGGCGCCCGGGTCCTCGCAGACGCAGTCGGACACCGGGGCGCCCACGTCGTCGCGGACCGCCTAGCCGGGGATTCCCGAGGACTGCCGGGGAC
>NZ_JBHVHQ010000228.1:0-10675 GCF_042800135.1 Streptomyces sp. NPDC057654
CCGTTAGATCCGCCCGTCCTCCAGCATTTCGGTCACCAGCGCCGCGATCGGCGAACGCTCCGAGCGGTTCAGCGTGATGTGCGCGAAGAGCGGGTGGCCCTTGAGCTTCTCGACGACCGCGACCACGCCGTCGTACCGGCCGACCCGCAGATTGTCGCGCTGCGCCACGTCATGGGTCAGCACGACGCGCGAGTTGGCACCGATCCGCGACAGCACGGTCAGCAGGACGTTCCGCTCCAGGGACTGCGCCTCGTCGACGATCACGAAGGCGTCGTGCAGCGAGCGGCCCCGGATGTGGGTGAGCGGCAGCACCTCCAACATGCCGCGCCCCACCACCTCTTCGATCACATCGGCGGTGGTCACCGCCGAGAGCGTGTCGAAGACGGCCTGGGCCCAGGGGCTCATCTTCTCCGACTCGCTGCCCGGCAGATAGCCCAGCTCCTGGCCGCCGACCGCGTACAGCGGGCGGAAGACCATCACCTTGCGGTGCTGCTGCCGCTCCAGGACTGCCTCCAGGCCGGCGCAGAGCGCCAGCGCCGACTTTCCCGTGCCCGCGCGGCCGCCCATGGAGACGATGCCGACGTCCGGGTCGAGCAGCAGATCGAGCGCGATGCGCTGCTCGGCGCTGCGGCCGTGGATGCCGAACGCCTCCCGGTCGCCCCGCACCAGCCGGACCGAGCCGTCCGCCGCGACCCGGCCGAGCGCCTTGCCGCGCTCGGACTGGAGCACCAGTCCGGTGTGCACGGGCAGTTCGGCGGCTTCCGGCACGTCCGCGCTCTCGGCGGCGAACAGTTCGTCGACCTGCTCGGCGGAGACGGCAAGCTCCGTCATCCCCGTCCAGCCGGAGTCGGTGATCGCCAGCTCGGCGCGGTACTCCTCCGCGAGCAGGCCGACGGAGGACGCCTTGATGCGCAGCGGCAGGTCCTTGGAGACGACGGTGACGTCGTGCCCCTCGGCCTGGAGGTTGCGCGCGACCGCCAGGATGCGCGAGTCGTTGTCGCCGAGCCGGAAGCCCGCCGGAAGAACGCCCGGGTCGGAGTGGTTGAGCTCGACCCGGAGCGTCCCGCCCAAGTCGCCGATCGGAATCGGCGCGTCGAGCCGCCCGAACTGCACCCGGTAGCCGTCCAGCAGGCGCAGGGCCTGCCGGGCGAAATAGCCGAGCTCGGGGTGGTGCCGCTTGGCCTCCAGTTCGGTGACCACCACGACCGGCAGCACGACCTCGTGCTCGTCGAAGCGGGACATCGAGCCTGGGTCGGCCAGCAGGACGCTGGTGTCGAGGACATAGGTGCGCCGGTCGTGCTCACGGCGCTTCTTGCTGGTCACCACGGGTGGACGAACCCCCTCGGGAGAGGTCGGGGTGCGACGTCGTCGCGCGGGAATGGACCGGGTCCTGGCCCTACGAGGGCCGGACGCCGGCCCTCCGCGTCGTCCGTACGATCCGCACGGTCGTCCGTTTGCAAAGGGCCTCCCGGGCAGGCGGCCCCATGCCGCCCGCTGGCAGTTCGACGATCTTGGACAGACCGTCGACCTGACAGGGATATTCCCTCTAACGTGCGCGCCCATGCAACGGCATATGCGACGAGCAGGTGAACGATTCGATCATCTCGCTGGCCGCTTCGCGCGGAGCCCGTACGCCGTAGTCCGTACGGCGGGGCCCCGTACGCCCGGACGGGTCGTCCCGCGTGTCGGCCGGCCGCGCCCGGGTGCCGCGACGCGCCGGCGGGCGGCTCTCAGCCGCCGTAGCGGCGGTGGCGCGCCGCGTAGTCGCGCAGCGCGCGCAGGAAGTCGACCTTCCTGAAGGCGGGCCAGAAGACCTCGCAGAAGTAGTACTCGGAGTGCGCGCTCTGCCAGAGCATGAAGCCGGAGAGCCGCTGCTCGCCGCTGGTGCGGATCACCAGGTCGGGGTCGGGCTGGCCGCGCGTGTAGAGGTGCTTGGAGATGTGCTCGACGTCGACGATCTCGGCGAGTTCCTCGAAGGAGCTGCCGCGCTCGGCCGCCTCCAGGATCAGCGAGCGCACCGCGTCCGCGATTTCCTGTCGCCCGCCGTAGCCGACGGCGACGTTGACGAGTATTCCGCCCTTGTCGTAGGTCGTCTGCTCGGCTTCCTTGAGCACGGTCTGGGTGCGGTCGGGCAGCAGGTCGAGGGTGCCCACGTGGTGCACCCGCCAGCGTCCGTCCTCGGCCAGGCCGCGCACGGTGTTCTCGATGATGCCCAGCAGCGGGCGCAGTTCGTTCTCGGGCCGGTCGAGATTGTCCGTGGACAGCAGCCAGAGCGTGACGACCTCGACGTCGGTCTCGGCGCACCAGCCCAGCAGTTCCTTGATCTTTTCGGCGCCCGCCTGGTGGCCCTGTTCGGTCGTGCGGCCGTCGGCCCGCGCCCAGCGGCGGTTGCCGTCGAGGATCACGCCGATGTGCTTGGGCACCTGAGCGTGGTCGAGGCGGTTCTCCACCCGGCGGGCGTAGAGCCCGTACACCAGGTCGCGCAAGTTCACGTGTTTTAGCCCCTCCGTGCATGGCTGACGCCCCAAGGGCGCAAGCCTACTGCCCGCACACGGCCCTCACCCAACCCGCCCTGTCACAACTCCGTGATAGGCAGATCCACATGAACGACCCCCTGTCCTACCGCGCCGCCGAGGAACGCTACGACTCCATGGAGTACCGGCGTACGGGCCGCAGCGGCCTCAAACTCCCCGCGATCTCCCTCGGGCTGTGGCACAACTTCGGCGACGACCGCGCCCTGGAGTCGCAGCGCGCGATCCTGCGCCGCGCCTTCGATCTGGGCGTGACCCACTTCGACCTGGCGAACAACTACGGCCCGCCCGCGGGCTCGGCCGAGCTGAACTTCGGCAAGCTGTTCGCGCAGGACTTCCGCGCCCACCGCGACGAGCTCGTCCTGTCCACCAAGGCCGGCTACCGGATGCACCCCGGCCCGTACGGCGAGTGGGGCTCCCGGAAGTATCTGCTCTCCTCGCTCGACGCTTCGCTCCAGCGAATGGGCGTCGACTACGTGGACATCTTCTATTCGCACCGCTTCGACCCCGAAACGCCGCTGGAGGAGACGATGGGCGCGCTCGCGTCCGCCGTCCAGCAGGGCAAGGCGCTCTACGCGGGCGTCTCCTCGTACAACTCCGAGCAGACCCGCGAGGCGGCGCGGCTGCTGCGCGGGATGGGCGTGCCGGCCCTGATCCACCAGCCCTCCTACTCCATGATCAACCGGTGGACCGAGGACGACGCGCTCCTCGACACGCTGGAGGCGGAGGGCATGGGCTGCATCTCCTTCGCGCCGCTGGCGCAGGGGATGCTGACCGACAAGTACCTGGACGGCATCCCGGCCGACTCGCGCGCCGCGCAGGGCAAGTCGCTGGACCCGGAGCTGCTCACCGACGAGGTCGTACGGCGGCTGCGCGGGCTGAACGAGATCGCGCGGCGGCGCGGCCAGTCGCTGGCGCAGCTCGCCCTGAACTGGGTGCTGCGCGACGAGCGGATGACGTCGGCGCTGATCGGCGCGTCCAGCGTGCGGCAGCTGGAGGCGAACGTGGCGGCGCTCGGCGCGTCGGAGCTGACCGCGGAGGACCTGGCGGAGATCGACTCCTACGCGGTGAGCACCGAGGGGGTCAACATCTGGGCGCGGCGGTCGTAGCGCGGGACCTGTAGCGCGGGACCTGTGGAGCGGCGGTCGCGAAAAGGCCCTCCATGGGAAAGGCCCCTCTTATAAGAGGGGCCTCACCGCGCCCCGTAGGGACGCATAAAAAGCGGGCCGGTCCGTGGGGGGGGGTTACGGACCGGCCCGAGGGGGGGGTTCCACCTTAACCGCTCGGAGGGCGTGCTCCGTGCATCGGCGCGGGTGACGGCGCGTGACGCGCTGACGGGCCGGGCCTCGGCGGATCTTCGTCGGGCGCTCCGCCGGGACGGGTCCGTCACCCGGCCGCCGGAGGGCGTACGCCATGGAGTGGGCCCGTGCGGCGCCCCCCTTCAGCCGTCCCACCCGAGAGCGTCCCCCATCGTCATCATCGACTTGACGTCACACGTGCGACAGCTGGTGGCTCGTCTCCCTGACGCGGGCCCACCTCTCCCAGGGCAGGAGATTCCAGGCAGGCCCGCGCGATGCACTTCCAGCAGTCGCGTGTGAGCAGTGCGTAAGCGACTGTAGGGCACATACGCCCGTACGAACTACCTTATGCGGCAATTCGTTTACTCCGTGCCGAATTCAGTCTCAAACGGGACATCCGAGGCGTTCATGCGTTCGGCGTTCGCCCCACAGGCCCCTTTCGCCCCTCGCTCCCCATGTCACCTGGGTCCACCGCCTGATCACACCGTCTTGCCACACCGCCTTGTCACACAGTCTGGTCACGCCGCCGCTCCGCCCAGCAGCAGCCCCAGCCACGCTCCGGCGATCATGTACGGGCCCAGGGCCATCGTCGTGCCGCGCCGGCCGCGTCCGGACGCCATCAGCCACACCCCGTACACCGACCCCAGCAGCAGCCCGAGGAACGCGCCCGCGAACAGCACGCCCCAGCCGTACCAGCCCAGCGCGCACCCCAGCCCGACGGCCAGCTTCACGTCCCCGAAGCCCATGCCGCTCGGATTGACCAGGAACAGCACGAAGTACCCGGCGGCCAGCGCCGCGCCGCCGAGCAGCGCGCCCGTCCACGACCCGGCGGCGCCGGGGACCAGGGCGGCCAGGCCGAGCAGCGCGGCCAGCCCGGCGGCGAGCGGGAGCGTGAGCACGTCCGGCAGCCGCCGCACCGCCCGGTCGACCCCGGCCAGCACCACCGCGACCGGGGCGGCGAGCAGCCACACCGCCAGCTCCGGCCGCGCCCCCACCGCGGCGGCCAGCGCCGCGCACGCGACGGCGGTCACCACGGCCGACAGCCACGGCCCCGGTCCGTACGTCCGTGAGTCCGCCGGACATCCCCGGCACGCGGCGCGCCCCGCCCACCCGGCTATCGGATGGCCATGGGGGCACGCCGAACGCCACGGCTGGCCGGGCTCCACGGCGAGCCGGTACAGGGGGCGCGGCAGGAGCGTCCCCGCGGCGGCGCCGTAGAGCGGGGCGAGGATCAGCAGCAGCGCGTACACGACCCGAGCCTACGGACCCGGCGCGCGGCGTGACCGTCTGATAGAACGAACGCCATGGCCCGCTGGCAGGACGGCAGATCCCAACTCCACCTTCCCGACGTGGCGGTGCCGTTGGAGATCGCCGCCTCCTACCGCGCCCGCGCCCGCGGGCTGCTCGGCCGCGACGGCATAGGGGGCGCGCTGCTCCTCACCCCCGCCACGAGCGTGCACACCTTCCGGATGCGGTTCCCCATCGACGTCGCCTATCTCGACCGGGACTTGACCGTCCTGGCCGTACGCACCATGCGCCCCGGCCGCCTCGGCGTGCCCCGCCCGCGCTCGCGCCACATCCTGGAGGCGGAGGCGGGGGCCATGGCGCGCTGGGGGCTGCACGCGGGGGTGCGGGTGGCGATTCGCGCGTAGCTGATGCGAATCGGCTCACCCTGGACGGTGGGTCACCGGCGGGCCGCCGCCCGGCGGCGCGCCAGGACCGTCCAGCCTCCCATCCAGACCAGCAGCGCGGACCCGGTGCCCACGCCCGCGTACCCGACGGCCCGCAACCCCTCCCGGCCTTGGCCGCTCGCACCGGCGGTCTGCTGTCCGGCATCGCCCCCGGACGTGGCGCCGGCGCCCGCGCCGGACGTCGGCCTCGGCTTGTCGTCCTTGGTGACGTCGATCCGGAGCGTGACGGGCACCGCGCCCGAACCGCCTTCCGCGACCTTCGGGTTGACGCTGACCTGGAGGTAGTACGAGCCGGCGAACCGCATCGCCTTGGCGGACTCGGCGAGCGCGGTACCGGAGGCGTTGCCGGGCTCGGCGGGGACGGTGTCGAGGGAGAGGGCGGCGGGTCTGCCCTGGTAGCCGACAGTCTTGTTGGCCACGTAGCCGCGCTCGGGGTTGTTCAGGCCCAGCCGCACACCGTTGATCACATATGCCTTGCCCCCCGATGCCGTCGACGTCCCCGATGCCGCTGACCCGGCAGCCGCGGTCACTCCGAATTCCGCGTCGGCGTAGATCCGTTGTCCCCAGCCGACGGGCACGCGGTAGAAGCGCGTCTCGCCGGGCCGGACGACGTCCGTCCACACGCCGGTGGACGCGGCGGGGGCGTCGTTGAAGCCGGTGCCGCCGGTGATGTCGCGGGCGGAGCCGGAGGGGGACTTTCCTGAAGAGGCGGAGGCGGAGGGGTCTGTCGGCTTGGCGGGCGGCGGCTGCTTCCGCGGGGGTACGGAGGCGTACTTGAGCTCGACGGGCATCGCCGCCGCTTCGCCGCCCATCGCCTCCCCGCGCTGGACGACGAAGCGGTACGTGCCCGCCGTCTGGCAGGCGCCGCCCGACGTGATCACGCGGTCCGCGTAGTCGCCGACGGGATACGCCCCGCCCGTCGTCAGGAAGGAGCGGTGGCGGCTGATGCCGCACTGCATGCCGTCCGCGGTCTGGAGCGAGACGTCGATGCCGTCCCGCACGCCCATCGTGGCGCCGGGGCGGGGCACGGCGACGGCCGATATGTACGCGTTGGAGACGGCGTCCAGGTCGACGCTGTAGTACTTCTTCTCGCCCGGCTTGATGCTGTCCTTGTACGTGTGCGCTCCGGACAGCAGCCGCGGGCCGGCGTCACCGGCCGCCGAACCCCGCACGGGCGCGGCATTCCGGGCCATCCGGTACGAGGCCGGCGCCCCGCCCTCGGCATCGACGGCGTCGGCGGCTCCGGCGGGCCCGGCAGCTCCGGCGGGCCCGGCGACAAGCCCGAGGCTCGTCACCACGGTCACCACCATCACCAACGCCCTCTTGCGGCCCCTCATTTCCCGCCTCCCTCGCCCATACCCCTCGGTAGCCCCATCCTGCCCGCCGACCGGGGCACCGGACACCCCGACTTGGCGGCGTCGTGCGGGGTTCCACCGGTTATCCACCGCTTTGAGGGCCGAACGACCGGAGTTATCCACAGGGGTCGCGGAGGCCGCGAAGGTGCGCTGTCCTTGAGCAATGACGGCGGACAACGACACCCTGCACGATCTGGCGATGGCTCAGGGCGGCATCCTTTTCTCCTCCCAGGCCGCCGCCTTCGGCCTGAACTCCTCGCGCACCGCGCGCATGCTGCGCCGGGCGGGCTGGACCGCGATGTACCGGGGCGCGTGGGCGGCGCCCGGAAAGGACATCGACCTGCGGCTGCGGCTCCGGGCCCTCCAGTTGCAGCGCCCGCGGCTGACCGTCAGCCACCGCACGGCCGCCGCCGCCCACCGCATCGAGGTGGGGCGCGGCCCCCACCCCATAGAGCTGACGGACGCCTCGGGCGCGGCGGCGGTCACGGTGTACGGGATGCGGGTGCACCACCTTCCGCTGGCCGACGAGGAGATCACGGATGTGGACGGCATCCGGGTCACCACGGTCGTACGGACCACTTGCGACCTGCTCCGTACGCTCCCCTGCCATGCGGCGGTCATCGCGGCGGACTCGGTGTTCGCCAGGAGAATGGCCGACCTCCCGCAGGTCGCCGAAGCCCTCACCACGGGCCCGCGCCGTGCCCGTACCGGCACGGCCCGGCAGGCCCTGGCCCTGGCCGACCCGTCGTCGGGCTCACCGGCCGAGTCCAAGGCGCGGCTGGAGATGCACGAGGCGGGCCTGCACCCCGATTCCCAGGCCGAGGTGGTCACGGCGCAGGGCCGCACCCGGCGGGTGGATTTCCTCTTCCGCGAACAGGGCTTGGCCGTGGAGATCGAGGGCTTCGCCTGGCACGGCACCAGAGCCGCCCACCAGGAGGACACCATCCGCTTCAACGAACTCACGTCGTCCCCGCAGATCCGCCAGCTCCTCCGCTTCACCCGCGACGACGTCCTCCACCGCCCCCGCCTCTTCGTCCGGACCGTGCAGCGCTCGCTCTCCCACCTGGAGCGGAGCCGGCCCGGATGACATGCCCCGGCGTCGTGGACGGCGATAGCAGCGGCGGAGCCCCGAGTCCATGAGCATCCGTACTCATGAGAGTAGGGGTGTCATCTGTGCTGAAGGCTGACGCGAGCTGACAAAGTCGACCACCCATCACCGACATCAACGCTGCTCAGCAGCACGCCAGTTGGCGGAAGGCAAGGAGGCGAGGAGGCGAGGAGGCGCTGTGAGCGACAAGCTGCGCATTCCGCCGCACGACCTGCGGGCGAGCGCCACAGCGGCTATTGGGACTACACCACCGGAGACCAGCCCAGCGAGAGTCTGACCAACCAGGGGCGCATCATCACCGGCGAACCCATAACCACCACTCCGGCCAGGAACCCGGACCGCTATTCCGGCGGCATCCCGAACCCCTTCCCCAATGTCCCGCAAGGAATCAAGTGATAACCGATCAGCGCCGCGACCGAGGGGCCGCGCTCAAAGGCTCTCGTGCGGTTGCCATCGCGACCGTCGCCGTCATGACACTGGGGGGATGCATGTCCGAAGCCGACGAAAAGGGTAAGAACGACCCGCTGCCCCGCATGAGCCGGGAGCACGCGCAGGGCTGGGCCCGCGATTTCACCAAGCGTTTGGCGAAGGTGATAGGGAAGCCCGTCAACTCGCGGCAGCCGGATGTCCGTTTCCTGGGCTGCACGGGGAAAACGGCGAGGAGGCCACGGACGACAGGTTCCTGCTGATGTACAGCGCGTGGGTGACAGTGCCACCGGAGCAGCACAACGAGGCTGCGAAGAAACTCCGGAAGACGCTGGTGGATCAGGGATACACCATCAGCACGGAACGTGCCTACAAGCCCCCGAACCAGAGCATGATTCTGGAAGCGCGCCCTTCGAAGGGAGGGTTCTTCATCGGGATCGAATCCGCCAAGACACGCGATGGCAATACAGAGATCGCCCTCGGGATCAATTCCCCCTGCATGATCCCGCCTGGATCGACGCAGAGCCCCCAGTAATGGGGCGGGGCGGCTGGCTCAGCTCTTCGAGCGGGGGAAGCTGACCTCTACGCGGCGGTTCTTCTTGCGGCCGTCTTCGGTGGAGTTGTCGGCGATGGGGTACGCCTCGCCGTAGCCGCGGATCTGGTAGGAGACGGCGGACGAGCCCAGGTCCTGGGCGAGTTGGCGCTGGACCGCGTCGGCGCGCTGTTTGGACAGGACCAGACCGTGGGCGGCGGAGCCGAGGTTGTCGGTGAAGCCGAAGACGCGGAGGCTCGTGGTCTTCTGTTTCTTGATCTCGTCGGCGATGGCCCGGATACGGGCATTGGCCTCGCCGCCGAGCTTGGCGCTGTCCTTCGCGAAGAGGACTTCGGCCTGTAGGGCGAAGGTGACGTTGACGTTGGTGTCCTCGCGGCGCTCGTCGCCGTTGTCGGTCTCCACGACCGACTTGATGTCGAGCACCCGGCCGGGCGCGAGCTTGGCGCCGGAGCGGATCTTCAGGTCCGGGTCGTTCGCGTCGATCTTCAGCGGCGGCTTGGAGTCGGCCGGCACGCCGGGGCCGCTGTCGGCCCGTGCGGCGGGGGGCGGCGGTGCGTTCACGGCCAGGAGCGCAGCCGTGAGGGCGGCGGCGAGGAGGGCACCGTGGCGGGTGGCCCGGAGGGTGGTCATGGGGACGCTCATCCGGAGATCTTGATGTTGACGGTGGGCATGGAGGGGAGTTGGAAGTCGACTTGCGTGACGCTTTGCGGCGGGGCCGGGAATTGGGCGAAGATGGGGCGGCTTTCGTTCGGCTTGATGCCGTACAGACCCGTCGAGCACAGGCATTCGCCGTCCGTATCCCGCAGGATCAGATACCGCTTCTTCCCCGCGGCGTCCACGAGCGAGGCGCCCGAGATCGACGATTGCGATCTCATCTCCGTCTCCTTGGAGCGCCACGCGAAGGCGTTGAACACCTTGCTCCCCCGGTTCGTCACCGTGCCGTTCACCGTGAGGAATCCGCCGTCGTCGCGAACCGCCGAATTGAGGGTCACGACGATGCCGTCCGCCCCCTTCATCTCGCCGATCGCCGCGGTCGACTGGGCCACTGGTTTGTTCCCGTCGCCCTGCGGGGCGGCGGACTCCTTGGACGAGTCCTTATCCGACTTCGATCCGCCGCTGTCACCGCCGCAGCCGGTCACTGCGATGGCCATGGTGGCCGTGAGCGCCACCGCAGCCGCGCTCCTTAGGGCCTTCGTCGTGTGCCGATTGCTCATGAGGGGCGTTCCTTCGCTGGTCGGTCGACCGTCAGTCGGCAAGGCGGACGGTGAACAGGTCCTGGGCTCGGGGAAGGGGGTCGGGCTTCTCTGGATCGATGGACAACGGGCGGCCATCACAGATGAGTTCGATGAGCGGGCTCTTCCCCTTGTCATCGGCCCCGCTGTCGCCGTCCCTGCCCTCCGCATCGTGCCCCGGAACGTCAGGGGCCAGGGCACAGCGGGGTTCGACGACGGCCTTCGCTCGGGCGTACGCCTTGCGGTTCTCCGTGCCGGGCACGACCGACCGGCCCACGGACCCGAGGGACGTGACCTTGACCGTGAATGCCGTGGACGTGAAGTCCGGGGCCGGGTCGCACGTATTGACCTCGGCGTCGTTCTTCGCGGCGAAGGCCCCCGCCGCGTCGCACGCCAGAAATCTGTCGGCTCCCCTGCCGCTCAGCCAGTCGGCACGGGCCTTTTCATCGCCGATCTCCTTGAGGAACCCGTCGAGCAGTTG
>NZ_JBHVHQ010000229.1:0-10596 GCF_042800135.1 Streptomyces sp. NPDC057654
GGTCGGAACCCCGCCCTCTTTGTTTTCAGCCCAGTGCCAGGTTGCGCAGCACCAGGCCCGTGGCCGGTTTCGGGCCGAAGGACGTGGACTTGCGGGGCATGGTCACGCCCTGCTGGGCCAGTTCGCGTACGACCTCTTCGCGTACCGGGTGCATCAGGACGGCCGTGCCGCCGTGCCGTTCGGCCTGTTCGACGGCGGCCGCCGCCTCGTGGATGTAGCCGATGTGGTCGGGGTCGTCCGGGACCTGCCAGACGTGTTCGAGCAGGGCCGAGTGCAGGACGGTCGCGTCGAGCGAGCGCCATGCCTGCGGCCGGTCGTCGGGGATCGTACGGGCCAGGAGGCCGGGGTCCGGGCGGTCTATGAGATGGAAGCCGCCGTCGCCCGCGAGCAGGAAGGCGGTGCCGCCGGCGCGTGACGCGTCCGCGAGGGCTTCGAGGGCTTCGGGCAGCGAGCCTTCGACGGCCCGGGCCCGGAAGGTGTCCGACACGGCGTTGAGGGCCTCCTTGATCGGGAGGCGGTGCAGGAGGCGGTGGATGGACCGTACGAGCAGGGGATAGCGGGCGGTGTCCACGAGGAGGACCAGGCCGTAGTCCCAGGGGCCGGGCGCGGCCTGCTCGGCGTGCACCCGCAGATACGTGGCCCAGCGGTGGTGGCCGTCGGCGATGAGGGCCTGTCTCTGGGAGAGGTCCTCATCGATGGCGGCCAGGTCGTCCGGGCCGGTGAGGGACCACAGGCGGTGGGCGAAGCCGTCCTCGGTGGTGGTGGCGAGCAGCGGTTCGGTGCGGATCGTGCGCTCGATGACGGCGGTGGCGCCGGTTGTGGAACCGTTTCCGCGGTAGGCGAAGAGGAGCGGTTCGAGGTTGGCGTAGGTGTCGCGCATGAGCGCCGCGCGGTCCTCGACGATGTGCGGCATCACATCCTCGTGCGGGAGGACGACGCCCGCTTCGCGGGGGGTGAGGCGCAGGGCCCCGATGAGGCCGCGCTGGAGGGTACGGCCGTCGTGCTGCTCGTACACGTAGAGCGCGGGTTCGGGGTCGGGGGCGAGGACGCCCTCTTCCTGCCAGCGGCGCAGGGTCTCACCGGCCTGGCGGTGGCGGTCGGCGGCGGTGGCGGCCTGCGGGAGGATCAAGCGGACGATGTTGTGCGGATCGGCGGTCTCCAGGTGGCGCAGTCCGTCCGGTCGTACGACGACGTCGTACGGGGGCGAGGTCACGGCGGCCAGGCTGCCGACCCGCTCCGGCACATAGCGCAGCCCTCTGAAGGGGGCCAGTTGGAGACCCTGTCCGGCGTGCCCTGGAGTGCTCATTGGGAAATGTTATGCCGCATACCGGGATGAGCGATGATCGGGGGAGAGAGACACGGAAGCACGAGGAGCGCACGCCATGAACCAGACCGTCCGGACCAGCCCCGACGGCAGCGAGGAGCGGCTGAGCGCCGCGTACGACACCGCGCTGCTCGACCTCGACGGGGTGGTGTACGCGGGGGGCGAGGCGATCGAGCACGCAGTGGAGTCCCTGGGGGCGGCCCGGGACGGCGGGATGCGTCTGGCGTACGTCACCAACAACGCGGCGCGTACGCCGCAGACGGTCGCATCGCATCTGACGCGGCTGGGGGTCGCGACGGAGGCGGCGGATGTGATCACCTCGGCGCAGGCTGTGGCGCGGCTGATCGCCGATCAGGTCCCGGCGGGGTCACGGGTGTTGGTGATCGGCGCGGAGGGGCTGGAGGTCGCGCTGCGGGAGCGCGGGCTGGAGCCGGTGTTCTCGGCCGACGACGATCCGGCGGCGGTGGCGCAGGGGTACGGCGGGCCGGGGATGACGTGGGAGCGGTTGCAGGAGGCGTCGTACGCGGTGGCGCGGGGCGTGCCGTGGTTCGCCTCCAACACCGATCTGACGATTCCGAGCGCGCGGGGGATCTCGCCGGGGAACGGGGCGGCGGTGGAGGTCGTGCGGATCGCCACGGGGGCGGAGCCGCGGGTGGCGGGGAAGCCGTTGCCTCCTATGCACCGGGAGACGGTGCTGCGGACGGGGGCTGCGCGGCCGTTGGTGGTGGGGGACCGGCTGGATACGGATATCGAGGGGGCTTATGTGGGGGGTGTGGATTCGTTGTTGGTTTTGACGGGGGTTACTTCGGCGGGGGAGTTGCTGGGGGCCGCGCCTCGGCATCGGCCTACGTATGTGGCTTTGGATTTGCGGGGATTGCTGGAGCCGCAGCCAATTGTTTCGGCGGAGGGGGATGGTTTTGTTTGTGGGGGGTGGGCTGCCTCTGTGAGGGGCGGGAAGTTTGTGCTTGAGGGGGATGGGGCTTCTGTTGATGGGCTGCGGGCGTTGTGCGGGGCCGCCTGGTCTGTAGCCGGGGACCAGGTTTGTGAGGTGGACTCGGGGGGCGTGTTGGGGCGGTGGGGGTGGGGGCGGTAGCCCGGGGGGATTTTTTCCCCACCCCGCCCCTTCCCGTAACCGGGGCTCCGCCCCGGGCCCCGGTCCTCAAGCGCCGGACGGGCTGGAGGGGGTCGGACGGGGTGGGTGGGGTGAACCCGGGGAGAGTGGGCCGGGCTTTGTGCTCAAGCGCCGGACGGGCTGGATTTGGCTGGGCGGGCGGGCATCTACTCGATCTCTGCGATCAGGTCGTCTTCCGTTACGCCCCGGCGCCAGTAGCCCGTGAACTTGACCGCTTTGCGGTCGAATTGGCGGTCGCCGACCAGGTGGCGGCGGAGGGCGCGGACGTTGGCGGATTCGCCGGCTATCCAGGCGTAGGGGGTGCCGGTGGGCAGGTCCGCGGTGCGTACGGCGTCCAGGACGGGGTTGGCCTGCGGGGTTTCGCGGACCAGCCAGGTGATGTCGGCGGCGGCCTTGGTGGGGAGGAACTGGGCGTCCTCCGCGGTCGGGATCTCGATCCAGACCTTGGCGGGGGCGTCGGGCGGGAGCTGGGCCAGGATGCCGGCGATGGCCGGGAGCGCCGTCTCGTCGCCGGTCAGCAGGGTCCAGTCGGTGCCGGGCGGCGGGCGGAAGTCGATGCCGCCGTTGTCCTCCTCGACCGGGCCGAGCAGGGTGACGCGGTCGCCGGGGCGGGCGGCGCGGGCCCAGGAGGACGCCGGTCCGTCCGTGGCGCCTGCCGGGGCGTGGTCGCCGCCGTGCAGGGCGAAGTCGACGTCCACCTCGGCGGGGTCGCGCCGCTGGTCGCGCACCGTGTACGTACGCATGACCGCCCGTACGGCCGGGTCCATCTCGCGCCACGCGCCGAACCAGCCCTCGCCGCGGTCGTCGGGGAGGACGGGCGTGTCCTGGCCGGGGCGCGGGAGGAAGAGTTTGAAGCGCTGGTCCCGGCCGCCGCCGGCGAAGGCGGACAGGTCGTCGCCGGTGAAGGTGACGCGGACCATGGCGGGGCTGAGCCGTTCGGCGCGCAGGACGCGCACGTCGAAGAAGCGGAAGGGCATGGCGGGCATGTGGGGGTGCTCCTCTCGGGTACCGGGCTGGGCTGCGTGGGGCCGGGACCGGTCAGGTGACCTTCTTGGCCTTCTCGACGGCGGCGGCGAGGTCTTCGAGGATCGGGGCGCAGCCGGCGTAGGAGTACCGCGGTTCGCTGAGCCAGGGGACGACCTGCCCGGCCTTGACGGCGGGGAGCTTGGCCCAAGTCGGCTTGGCGGCGAGGTCCTTGGGCTGGAGGGTGGCGGTGCGGTTGTCGAGGAGGATGAGGTCGGCCGGGTACTTGTCGGCGTTCTCCCAGCTGAGGTTCTCGAAGAAGCCGCCGCTGACCTTGCCGGGGACGATGACGTCGACGCCGAGTTCCTTGAAGAAGCTGAGGTCGGTGTAGACGGTCGGGTCGGAGACGTACAGCAGGTTGGCGCTGCCGGAGGCGGCGAGGACCTTGAGGCCCTTCTTCGCCTTCGCGGCCTTGCGGAGCCGCTCGGCGGCCTTCTCGAAGCGCGCCTTGGCGTCGGTGACCTTCTTGTCCTTCAAGTCCGCGCCGAGCGATTCGGCGAGCGCCGCGTAGCGCCGGATGGGTTCCAGGAGCGGGGTGTGGGAGGTGGTGATGCCGACGCTGGGGGCCAGGGCGAGGATCTTCTTCTTGCTCTCCTCGGGGACGGCCCACAGGTCGTGGTCCTGGATCATGTTGGTGACCAGCAGGTCGGGGGAGAGCGCCGCGTACTTCTCGACGCTGAACTCGCCGAAGGCGTTGCCGAGGATGGTGACCTTGGTGATGTCGATGTCGCCGGCCTGCGGGTCGGGCTTGCCGTCCTTGAGCTTGGTGGGGCCGAAGACGCCGACGCAGTCGATGCCGAAGTCGTGCAGGGCCGCGGCGGAGCCGGTGAACGCGACGATGTTCTTCGGCGTGTGGTCGGCCTTGACGCTCTCTCCGCGGTCGTCCTTGAACGTCCAGGGGCCGCTGTCCTTTGTGGAGGAGCCCGACGATGAGCTGCCGCCCCCGCAGGCGGTGAGCAGGGCGCCGATGGACACGGCGCCGCCCGCGGCGAGGAGGCCGCGGCGGGACAGGGTGAGGGTGCGGGGGTTGCTCATGGGGGATGTGCTTCTCTCCTGGAGGGCAGTTGCCAGGTTAGGCTAACCTAACTGGGTGTTGGTCGACAGTCCCCCCGAATCCCGCGCCGCCCCGGAGGCCGCCGAGCCCCGAAGGCGCAACGCCACCCGCGCGGCCGGGCTGCTCGCCGCGGCGGGCGTGCTGCTGCTGGTCGTGGTGGCGAGCATCGCCGTCGGCGCCAAGCAGATCCCGGTCGACCAGGTCTGGCACGGCCTGTTCCACTACTCCGGCACCGACGCGGACGTCGTCATCCGGGACGTACGGCTGCCGCGCACGCTGCTCGGTGTGCTGGCGGGCGCGGCGCTGGGCCTCGCGGGCGCGGTCATGCAGGCGCTCACCCGCAATCCGCTCGCCGAGCCCGGCATCCTCGGCGTCAACGCGGGCGCCGCGGCGGCCGTCGTCTCCGCCATCAGCTTCCTCGGCGTCACCTCGCTGACCGGGTACGTCTGGTTCGCCTTCCTCGGCTCCGGGGCCGTCTCGGTCGCCGTGTACATCCTGGGAGGCAGCCGCAGCGCGACGCCCGTGCGGCTCGCGCTCGCGGGCACCGCCGTGACCGCGGCGCTCTTCGGGTATGTCAACTCCGTACAGCTCATGGACAACGCGGCCCTCGACAAGCTGCGCTTCTGGACGGTCGGCTCGCTGGCCGCCGCCAACGGCGACATCGTGGCGCGCGTCGCGCCGTTCATCCTGGCCGGCGTGGTGCTCGCGCTCGCGCTCGCCCGGCCGCTGAACGCCGTGGCGCTCGGCGACGACACCGCGCGGGCGCTCGGCGCCAACCTGACCCGCACCCGCGTCCTCGCGATGCTCGCGGTCACCCTGCTGTGCGGCGCCGCGACGGCCGCCTGCGGGCCCATCGTGTTCGTCGGGCTGATGGTGCCGCACGTCGTACGGGCGATCACCGGCCCCGACATGCGGTGGACCCTGCCGTACGCGGCGCTGCTCGCGCCCGTCCTGCTGCTCGGCACGGACATCGTCGGGCGGGTCGTCGCCCGGCCCTCCGAGCTCCAGGTCGGCATCGTGACGGCGGTGATCGGCGGGCCCGTCTTCATCTATCTCGTACGCCGACGGAAGATGGCGCACCTGTGAACAGCGCACCCACGCACCGCGCGGACGCGGAAGAGGACCGGGCCCCGGCGGCGGAGGGCGCCGCGCGCGAGCCGGCCGCGAAGAGCTGTATGAAGAGCCGCCGCATGAGGGCCGTACGCACCCCCGGCGGCCTCTCCTTCCGCTTCGCCCCCCGGGCGGCGCTCGTCTCGCTGCTGCTCGTGGCCGTCGCGCTCGCCGCCTCCGTCGTCCTGATCGGCATCGGCGACTTCCCGATGTCCACCGCCGACGTGCTGCGGACGCTGACCGGCGGCGGCACCAAGGCGCAGGAGTTCATCGTCCAGGACCTGCGGCTGCCCAGGGTCCTGGTGGCCCTGCTCGTCGGCGCGGCGTTCGGGATGGCCGGCGCGGTCTTCCAGTCCGTCGCCCGCAACCCGCTGGGCAGCCCGGACGTGATCGGATTCGGCCAGGGTTCGACGGTCGGCGCGCTCGCCGTCATCGTCCTCTTCCACGGCAGCACCGTCGCGGTCTCCGCCGGTTCCGTCGTCGGCGGGCTCGTCACCGGGGTCGCCATCTACGCGCTGGCCTGGAAGAAGGGCGTGCACGGCTACCGCCTCGTCCTCGTCGGCATCGGCGCCGCAGCCATGCTCACCGGCCTCATCGGCTATCTCCTCATCGAGGCCAACCCCTCCGACGCCTCCCGGTCGGTCGCCTGGATGGTCGGCTCCCTCAGCGGCCGCGACTGGGACCAGGTCCGGCCCCTGCTCGCCGTCTGCGCGGTGCTCTTCCCGGTCGTGCTCGGCCACGGCCGGAGCCTGAAGATGCTGGAGATGGGCGACGACGCGGCGTACGCGCTCGGGGTGCGGGTGGAGCGGACGCGGCTCGTGCTCATGCTCTCCGCCGTGCTGCTGACCGCCTCCGCCACGGCCGCCGCCGGGCCCGTCGCCTTCGTCGCCCTGGCCTCGCCCCAGCTCGCCCGGCGGCTGACCCGCGCGCCGGGCCCCAACCTGGTGGCCGCCGCCTGCATGGGCGCGGCGCTGCTCGTCACCGCCGACTGGGCCACGCAGCGGATCTTCGGCGCCGACCGGCTGCCGGTCGGCGCGCTGACCGGGATGCTGGGCGGCTGCTATCTGCTGTGGCTGCTGTTCACCGAGCGCAGGGCGGGGCGGATATGAGACGTGCGGATGAGCGTTCGTCGGATGTCGGCGGTGTCGGCGGTATCGGCGGTATCGGCGATGTGAGTGATGTGAGTGATGTGAGCGGGACGGGTACGAGCGAGGCGCGTACGGGCGGTACGGACGTACCCGCGGCAGGCGCACGCGCCCCGGAAACCACCAGCAACAGGAGAGATACCGTGAGCCGTCTTGCGGCCGAGTCCGTCACCCTCGCCTACGACCAGCGCGTCATCGCGGAGAACCTCTCCGTCGCGATACCCGACAACTCCTTCACCGTCATCGTCGGGCCCAACGCCTGCGGCAAGTCCACGCTGCTGCGCGCCCTCTCCCGGATGCTCAAGCCCGCCGCCGGCTCCGTGCTCCTCGACGGGCAGGCCATCGGCTCGTACCCGGCCAAGAAGGTCGCCCGTACGCTCGGGCTGCTGCCGCAGTCCTCGGTGGCGCCGGACGGCATCACGGTCGGCGACCTCGTCGCGCGCGGCCGGTACCCGCACCAGGGCGTGCTGCGGCAGTGGTCGGCACAGGACGAGCGGGTCGTCGACGAGTCCATGGCGGCGACGGGCGTCGGCGCGCTCGCCGACCGCTACGTGGACGAACTCTCCGGCGGTCAGCGGCAGCGCGTCTGGATCGCCATGGCGCTCGCCCAGCAGACCCCGCTGCTCCTCCTCGACGAGCCGACCACCTTCCTCGACATCCAGCACCAGATCGAGGTGCTCGACCTGTGCGCGCAGCTCCACGAGGAGCAGGGGCGCACGCTGGTGGCCGTGCTGCACGACCTCAACCACGCCGCCCGCTACGCGACGCACCTGATCGCCATGCGCGACGGGCGGATCGTCGCCGAGGGGGAGCCCGCCGAGGTCGTCACGGCACAGCTGGTGGAGGAGGTCTTCGGGCTGCGCTGCCAGGTCATCGACGACCCCGAGACCGCCACCCCGCTCGTGGTGCCCGCCGCCCGCGACGCGCGCACGGCCGGGGAACGGGTGGCCAAGGCCCGTACGGCTCAGGAGGACCGTACGGACCGGGGCCGGGCCGTCACAGCAGGGAGCGCAGCCGCAGCACGTCCCTGAGCCCCGCCTGGAGCTTGACGCGGCCGCTGCCCCACGCCTTCGCGAAGTTCAGCTCGCCGCCCACGAGGGCGACCAGGTCGTCGCCGGTCATCGCCAGCCTGATGTCGGCGCGGCCGGGCGGCGGGCCGGGCACGGCCGTGACGTCCTCGATCCGGCCGGCCGCGAGCCGGCCCACGAAGGTGGTGTCGAGGTCGGTGAGGTGGCAGCTGAGCGAGCGGTTGAGCGCGGCGGCGGTGCGCAGGTCGCCGTCCGCCCCCGCGAGGTTCTCCGCCAGCCGGTCGAGTGCGCCCCGGCACTCATCGATGGTCGCCATAGGTGAGGGACGGTACCCCAGGGGTCGCCCGCGCCGGGGCCCGCGGACCGGAATACGAGCTGTTCCGGGGTAGCGTCGGAACCATGACCGATCCGATGACCGGCGGCGAGCCGGAGACGGAGAGCGACCCGGAGCCGGCCGGCGATTCCCTCGCGGACGCCGGGCCGCGGCCGCTCGGCGTGCGCCGCACCCCCACCGGCAACGCCGACGTGGACGCCCAGCTGGAGCGGCTGGCCGACGCCGACCACCTCGCGGCGAGCGGCCACCTGGAGGTGTACGAGGATGTACACCGGGGCCTGCGCTCCGCGCTGACCGCGCTCGACCAGCGCCCCGGGCCTCCCGCGCCCTCCGGTCCGTACGACAACAGGAGCTGAACCACACGTGGCAGTGGCACGTGGCAAGAACAGCCACCACAGCGGCGGGCGCGGCCGGCTCGCGCGGCTCGACGCCGAGCTGGTGCGCCGCAAGCTCGCCCGCTCGCGCGAGCACGCGAGCCAGCTGATCGCGGCCGGCCGGGTGACGGTGGGCGGCGCCACCGCGACCAAGCCGGCCACCCAGGTGGAGACCGGCGCGGCCCTGGTCGTCGCCAAGGACGACGACGACCCCGAGTACGTCTCGCGCGGCGGGCACAAGCTCGCGGGCGCGCTGGCCGCGTTCGGGCCGTTGGGCCTCACCGCCGAGGGCCGCCGGGCGCTGGACGCCGGGGCGTCGACGGGCGGCTTCACCGACGTGCTGCTCCGCGCCGGGGCGGCGCGCGTCGTCGCCGTGGACGTCGGATACGGGCAGCTCGCCTGGTCGCTCCAGAGCGATGAGCGGGTCACCGTAAAGGACCGTACGAACGTACGCGAGCTGACGCTGGAGCACATCGACGGCGAGCCGGTCGACGTGGTCGTCGGCGATCTGTCCTTCATCCCGCTGGGGCTGGTGCTGCCCGCGCTCGTGCGGTGCGCGGCGCCCGGCGCGGACCTCGTGCTCATGGTCAAGCCGCAGTTCGAGGTGGGCAAGGAGCGGCTCGGCAGCGGCGGCGTCGTGCGCAGCGCGAAGCTCCGCGCCGAGGCGGTACGGGCGGTGGGCGAGCGGGCCGCGGCGCTCGGCCTCGGCGTTCTGGGCGTGACCGCGAGCCCGCTGCCAGGACCGTCCGGGAATGTCGAGTACTTTCTGTGGCTGCGTGCCGGGGCGCCCGAACTGGACCCGGCCGACGTTGACCGTGCCGTGGCGGAGGGGCCTCGTTGACCACATCACAAGCAGCTTCAGCAGCTTCAGCAGCGTCTGCAACAGCCGATGAGCGGCGCACCGTGTTCCTGCTCGCCCACACCGGCCGCCCCGCGGCCATCCGCAGCGCCGAACTCGTCGTCCAGGGGCTGCTGCGCTGCGGCATCGGGGTCCGGGTCCTCGCCGGCGAGGCCGCCGACCTGCCGCTGCCGCCCGAGGTGGAACTGGTCGAGGCCGGGCCGCAGGCGCCGGACGTGCTGGCCGGATGCGAACTGCTGGTCGTCCTGGGGGGCGACGGCACGCTGCTGCGCGGCGCGGAGTTCGCCCGCGTCTCCGGAGTGCCGATGCTCGGCGTCAACCTCGGCCGGGTCGGGTTCCTCGCCGAGGCCGAGCGGGACGACCTCGACAAGGTCGTGGACCGCGTCGCGACACGGGCGTACGAGGTGGAGGAGCGGATGACGCTCGACATCCTCGTACGCAACGACGGGCACATCGTTCACACCGACTGGGCCTGGAACGAGGCGTCCGTCGAGAAGGCGGCGCGCGAGCGGCTGCTGGAGGTCGTCACGGAGGTCGACGGGCGGCCCGTCTCCCGCTTCGGCGGCGACGGGGTGGTCTGCGCGACGCCGACCGGGTCCACCGCGTACGCGTTCTCGGCGGGCGGGCCGGTGGTGTGGCCGGAGGTGGAGGCGCTGCTCATGGTGCCGATCAGCGCGCACGCGCTGTTCGCCAAGCCGCTGGTGACCGCGCCGGACTCGGTGCTCGCCGTGGAGGTGCAGCCGCAGACGCCGCACGGGGTGCTGTGGTGCGACGGGCGGCGCACGGTCGAACTGCCCGCGGGGGCGCGGGTGGAGGTGCGGCGGGGCGCGGTGCCGGTGCGGCTGGCGCGGCTGCACCATGCGTCCTTCACGGACCGGTTGGTGGCGAAGTTCGCCCTGCCGGTCGCCGGGTGGCGGGGCGCCCCGCACTAGCGTTTCGCCGGGACTCGCGCCCTCGTGAGGCCGGTGCTTCGTCCGCGGGTGCGTTGTGGCTGGTCGCGCAGTTCCCCGCGCCCCTTTGGGGGCTGGGTTGCGCTGGTTTTTCGCGAGTCCGTCGGGGCTGTGGGGTTCGGTGCGCCGTTGCCGTCCGCGGGTTCGTCGTAGCTGGTCGCGCAGTTCCCCGCGCCCCAGACGGGGCGCTGGGTTGCGCTGGGCATTCATGCGGTCGGGGTGGCGCGCCCCGCGGTGGCGCGCCACGTTTTAAAACCGCCCTG
>NZ_JBHVHQ010000230.1:0-10556 GCF_042800135.1 Streptomyces sp. NPDC057654
GAACTCGATCGACAGCTTCCTGCCGTCCGCCGCCAGCGCGGGCACGGCCAACAGGTCGTCCGCGCCGTACCGGCTGGTGCCCTTCTCCATGGCCGTCCGGTAGCCGTCCCAGTGCCGCTGCCGGTGCTTCTCGGGGATGATCACGTCCAGGCTGCGGCCCTCGACCTCGGCGGCGGAGAAGCCGAAGATCCGTTCCGCGCCTTGGTTCCAGTAGCGGATCAGACCCTCGCGGTCGGTGATCACTATGCCGTCGGGGGCCTGGGCCGCCATGCCCAGCACCACCTCGGGGTCCAAGGGGTTCAAGGGACCCACGTTGTCCATGACGCCTCCAAGCCTGGCGATCCGTCGCCGTGACTGCACAGATCTTGATCCGATTGTATACAGTCGACCGTACCGCAGGCCACCCCCGTCGGCTCAGCCCTCCGCGACAGCCCCCGCGAAGGCCCGTACGATCTCCTCCCCCGCCGCCACCCCGCACGCCTCCACCGCCGTGACGTGCGGCGCCGACCAGCCCTCCGCCGCCAGCTCGCCGTGGCCGGGCCGCCAGCCGCGGTCCGCGGCGAGCAGCAGATCGGCGTCGAGGAGCGAGTCCCCGGCGGCGAGCACCGTCCCGGCGCCCGTACGGCGGGCCACCTCCGCGACGGCCGCGCTCTTCGTGAGCGGCTTCGGCACCGCGTAGACCTTGCGGCCCTGCACGGAGACCGTCCAGCCGCGAGCGTCGGCCCACTCCGCCAGCTCCTTGATCCAGGCGTCGGGCAGCAGGGCGCGCTCGACGACGAGATAGGCGAAGAGATCGGCCGCGGTGCGCTCCTTGAGCAGCCAGGCCGGGTCGGCTGAGCGCAGCAGATGGCCGCGGACCTCGTCGAGCCCGGCGCACTCGGCCGCCAGCGTCCGCCGCACCCGCGCCTGCCACTCGGCGTCCGGCTCGCCGCGTACGAGCAGCTGCCCGCCGTTGGCGCAGATCGCGAACTCCGAAGGCGGACCCGGGAGTTGAATGCGCTCGTACTGCTCGCGCGTACGGGTGGTGGTCGGCACGAAGTGCGCGGCCGAGCGCAGGCCGGCGAGCAGGGCGGCGGCGGTCTCCGTCAGATAGGACAGCGGCCGGTGCTCGTACACCTCGACGCAGACCAGCCGGGGCGCCTCGGCGTCCGGCATCCGCAGGTCGAGGGCGGCGGCGGAGTAGATCAGCGTGCGGTCGAGATCACTCGCGATCATGGTGGAGGGGGTGCTCACAGGGACGTCACCGCCCTGCCGTCCGCGCCCGTCGCACCGCGCGTGTAGCGCGGGTGGATCAGTCCGACGCAGCTGTACGGCAGCTCGTCGACCTCCTCCACCGGCACCCCGCGCTGTTCGGCCAGCAGCCGTACGTGCGCGAGATCCGCGCCCGCGCCCCGGCGGGCGAGGATCTTCCACGGGACGCGGCGCAGCAGTACGCGGGTCGTCTCGCCGACGCCCGGCTTGACGAGGTTCACGTCATGGATGCCGTACTCCTCGCTGATCCGCTCGACGGCCGCCCACCCCGCCCAGGTGGGCGTACGGTCCGTGGCCGCCAACTCCTTCGCGTCGGCGGCGACTTGCTCCTCCACCTCGTCGAAGCGGTCCTCGACGGCGTCCAGGAAGTGCCGGGACACGTCGGCGTCGGCCAGTTCGCGGTAGAACTTCGCGCCGTGGAAGTCGTCCGGCCCGACGAGGTCGGCGCGCAGCACGGTGCGTGAAATGAGCCCGGATACGGTCGAGTTGAGGCAGGCGGAGGGTATGAGGAAGTCGTCGCGCGTGCCGTAGGTGTCCACGCAGCCGCCGGGGTCGGCGAGCACGGCGATGCGGGGATCGAAGCCCGCACAACCCGCCTGATCTTCGAACTCCCGCAGGGCATCCGCGAGTTCGCGGGTGATCGCGCCCTTGCCCGTCCAACCGTCGACGAAGACGACGTCGGACGGGTCATGACGGTCCGCCAGCCAGCGCAGCGCGGTCGCGTCGATGCCCCGGCCGCGCACGATCGAGATGGCGTAGTGCGGCAGGTCCAGGCCGTGCGCGTGGCGCGCCCAGCGCCGCATCAGCACGCCTACGGGCGTACCGGCCCGCGCGAGTGAGACGAGTACGGGCCGGGGCGAGCGCTCGGCGAGCAGGGTCTCGGTGACCGCGCCGACGGCGCGCGCGATACGGGCGGCGGACGCGTCGAGCGCGGAGCGGAACAGCTCCTGGTACGCCTCGCTCGGCTGGTACTCCACCGGCAGCGACTCCGCGTAGTGCGCGCCGCCGTTCTGGACCGCCTCCTCGCGCTCCTCCGTGGGCGCTTCGAGCGCCACCGACGAGAGGTCCTGGAGCAGCCAGCCGACCTCGTCGGGCGCGTACGAGGAGAACTGCGGGCCGCGCAGCGGCTCCGGCATGGGGGGCGCCTGTCTTTCGGCTGCCGAAGGGGAATCGGCAGCGGGGCGGTAGGAGGGGATCACGGCCAGCAGCACCTGCCCCGCGTGTGCGGAGAGCTGCGCCAACAGGCCGTCAGGTACGTGGAGTTCGGGCGTGTCGGCGGTGGAGTCGACGACCGCCACCACGGCGTCGAAGCCGCCGCCCGCGACGTTGTAGGCGTACCGCTCGCCGGGCCCGTCGGCGGGCGCGTCGTGCGCGGGGAAGGCGAGGCGGGTGCGGATCGCGTAGCCGGGGTCGTCCACGGCGAGGACCGGTGAGCGGGTGGTGGTCGAGGAGTAGACCTCGGCGCGGTCGCCCACCTCGGCATCGAGCGCGTCGGCCAGCCGCAGCGGCGCGTACATCAGCTCTTCGAAGCCGAGGACGAGTACGCGCCGGGGGGCCGCGCCCGCATGGTCGAGCGCCTGCGCGATACGGGCCGCCATTCCCGGCAGCGCGCTCTCCAGCTCCGCCCGGTGCCGCGGTGTGAAGCCGTGCCGGCCGCCGTCGGGCAGCCCGTCGGGCCAGCCGATCTCCACCCGCCGCACGGTGCCACGCTCCCGCGGTGCGAAGCCCTCATCTGCCAACCCTTCATTTTCCGCGACAAGTTGGCGTCCCCGCTCCAGCACCCCCTCCGGCAGCCGCACCGCGCCCGTGGCCAGGGCCACCAGGTCGATGCGCGCGCCCAGTTCCGCCGCGAAGTCCGCGAGCCGCGCGCGGTCCGCCGGGGAGCGCATGTCGACGAGGGCGACGACGACGTACCGGTCGCGCGGGTAGCGGGCGTGCAGGGCGGCGATGGTGTTGAGGACCGTACGGCCGGTGGAGAACTCGTCGTCCACGATGACCAACGGGCCGTCGCCGCCGAGGAGACCGGGGTTCTCGGGGAGGAGGAGGTGGGAGGTGGCGTGGCTGTGCTCCTCCTCGAAGCCGCCGACGGGGGCCGTGCCGGCGACCGGGCGGCGGGTCGAGTGGAGGTAGGGGGCGAGGGCGAGCCCGTCCGCCGCGCTGTGGCCGAGGCCGGTGGCGGTCTCCGCGTAGCCGAGGACCACGGCGCGGGCGGCGTCCGCGTCGCCGAGCAGCTCCCGTACCCGGCGGCCGAGGCCGAGCCCGGCCCCGTACACGGCGGCGGGCCGCTGCGGCACATGCTTGCCGAGCACGTTGGAGACCAGCAGGTGGGCCCGTTTGGGGTTGCGCCGCAGCGCGAGGCCCAGCAGCTCCGGGAGCGCGGCGTCGCCGTCCAGCCCCACGCCCAGCCGGTCCGCGACCCACTGCCCCGACCACACCACGCCGTGCCCCATTCTCTCTTCGCCCTGTCCGCCGCACTCGTTCACGCGCTCCGCACCCCCGCCGCCAGCAGTTCCACGAAGCTGACGTCCTCCCGCGCGACGCCGAAGACCTCGGCGCGCAGCATGGTCCGCTCGGCCCACGCCCGGTGCGGCTTCACCTCGTTCATCTTGTTGGTGTAGGCGGACCGCAGCACTCCGCCGCCGTCGCGGCCGGGCCGCAGAATGTCTTCCGCGTCGCTGAACTCCTCGTGGCTCACGACGGACAGCGCGTGTACGGGCGCGACGTGGGAGGGGTGGATGCAGGTCTTGCCCTGGAGGCCGTTGGCGCGGTCGAGTTCGATCTCCCGCAGCAGCCCGTCGATGTCGTGCTCGATGAGGGCGGCGCGCAGCGCCTCCGCCGATCCGGCGAACGGGCTGCGGCGCAGCTGCGGCTTGAACATCCGCTCGTGCTGCCGGAAGTACTCCCATACGGGCCCGGTGACCGTGAAGCCCGTGCCGTCGGCGCGGCCGAGGACGTTGACGACGTCGGCTATGGCGGAGGCGACGAGCTGGACGTCGTACGCGGTCATGTCGGGCGCGCGGCGCAGCCCGTACGCGGAGCAGAAGTCCGTGACGCCGAGCCGCAGGGCGAGCACCCGGTCGCGGTACTTGTCGACGGTGCGGGCGATGCCGGCGAGCGTCTCGGTGCGGGTCTCCAGGTGGAGGAGTTCGGGCGATTCGAGTACGGGCATGGCGAAGAGCCGCCGTCCGCAGCCGCTCTCGGCGGCCAGCAGCGCCTCCAGGAAGGGGACGCCGCGCTCCTCGGTGAACTTGGGCAGGACGAACCCGGTGAGCAGCCGTCCGGCGCGGCCGAGGCGGCGGGTCAGGTCGGGTATCTGGCGGGGCGTGCGGACCCGGATGAAGAGCAGGGGCAGGCTCGCGTCGGCGCCGCGCCCGCCGAGGTCGGCGAACTGCCGCACGAGGTTCTCCTCGGCGCCCGGCACGTCGGAGTCGTCGATGGAGTCCTCCAGGCACAGCACCATGGAGACGACGCCCCGGCCGGCCTGTCTGACGATGTCGTCGGCGAGGCGGGGGCGGGTGGCGGGGCTGTAGAGCGTGGCGCCGAGGGCGGTGGCGAGGGTGCGGGCCGGGGAGGCGGCGGTGAATTCGCCGGGCGCCCGGTGGAACAGGGCCTCGCGTTCCGCGGGCGCCAGATATCCGAAATGCCTCATCGTTCTCTGTCCCGTTCTCTCCGTCGCGCGGCGGCCCTCCCTCGACCCGTCCGGTCCGGAAGCATGGCCGATTATCGTACGTCCGGCGGTGGGGCGAGAGTTCCCGGCGCGTCCGCACGGGCCCGGACCGGAGCCCCGGGGGCAGACCCCTGTGACCGTGCGGTCCCCCTGCGTTGTCCCCGCGCGGACACAGCAGGCAGGATGACGGGCATGACGCACGCGATGCAGAAGGGGTCGAACATCCCGCTGGAGGCCCGCGCGGTACGGACCGTACTGCGTTGGACCCCCGGTCCGGGCATCCCCGACGTGGACGCCTCCGCCCTCCTGATCGGCGACGAGGGGCGCGTGCGCTCGGACGAGGACTTCGTCTTCTACAACCAGCCCCGGCATCCGTCCGGCCTGGTGCGGCACCTGCCGAAGAAGCGGCTGGCGGAGGGGCTGACGGACACGGTCGAGACGGACCTCGCGGCGCTGGACGCCTCGGTGGACCGGGTGGTGCTGGCCGCCTCCTCGGACGGCGGCGCCTTCGGGCTCGTACCGGACCTGTGCGTCCTGCTGTACGACGCGGCGGCCGAGGACGGCGGCGAGCCCGTCGCCCGCTTCGAGGTGCAGCCGGAGACGGGCGACGAGACCGCGATGATCTGCGGTGAGCTGTACCGGCGCGGGGACGGCTGGAAGTTCCGGGCGCTGGGTCAGGGGTACGAGTCGGGGCTGATCCAACTGGCCACGGAGTTCGGCATCTCGGTGGACGAGGGGGAAGAGGGCGGCGAGGGCAGCGAGGGCGGCGCCCCGGCCGGGGACGGCCCGGCCGCCCCGCCGCCGCCCGAGGTCCCGGCCCGGCCCGCGCACGAGCCGGCCTCGGAGCTGCCGCCGGTCCCGGCCGTTCAGCCGGACGCCGGTCCGATGCCGGCCCCGGCGGCGGACGGCGCGCCGCAGGACCCGCCGCGGCCGGGCACGGGCTACGGCTACCCGCCGCCGCCCGCGGTCCCGCCGCAGCCGGTCGCGCCGCCCGCGCCCGCCTACGGGTACCCGCAGCAGCCTCCGGCGCAGCCGCAGCCCGCGTACGGCTACCCGCAGTATCAGCCGCTGCCCGACCCGGCGTTCCGGCTGCCGCCGCAGGGACCGCAGTTCCAGAACCGCTAGCGATACGGGCTCCGGGCGGCGCCGTCGCTCACACCTTGGACTTGAACCCCCGTCCCCACTGGAGCCCCCAGCCATAGAGCCGGTCCAGCTCCGCCTGGAAGCCGTACACGTACTTCACCTCGCGGCGCAGGGTCATCTCGCCCTTGTTGTTCTCCAGCAGCGCCACGGCGCAGGAGCGGGCCTGCGGCGCCCGCTCGGCGAGCGAGATCTCCACGCGGGGGCCGTTGCCGGGGTAGAGGGTGACCATGGCGTGCGTACGGTCGAAGGCGGGCGTCCCGTCGTAGATGTAGACGAAGATCAGCAGCCGCTTGATGTCCTCGTGGTGGTCCATGTTGACGTAGATCGTCTCGCCGGACGGGGAGCCGAACCGGTCGTCGCCGCTGAGCTGCACGTACGGCGCGCTGTTCAGGCTGCCCATGAAGTTGCCGAGGGGCTGTACGACGCCCTTGCTGCCGTCCGTGAGCTCGTACATGCAGGCGAGGTCGAGGTCGACGTTGACGACCGCGGGGCCCTGGGACTGGACGACCTCCGGGCGGAACTTGCCGAAGGGGTGGCGTATCCCGCCGCCACCGCCGCTGTTCATCTTCTCGTCGAAGTCGGAGGTGCGCATCCGCCAGGACAGGTTGACCCGCAGGTTGCCGGTGAGGGCGTTCTGCTTGGTCAGGGAGACCGAGGGATGCCGCTTGGTCAGTTCGACGGCACCGGACGAACCGCCGCTGTCGAACTGCTGCGCCGCTCCGCTCCAGTTGCTGAAGAAACCGCTCCAGAATGCCACTTAACGCACACCCACCTCTCACCCCGCTAGGGCCAACTGCCGCGGGGCGGCCGGGAGGTTGAACCTCACGACCGCCCCGCTCAGAGCGTTCCTCAAACTTACCGTCGTCACACTCCGGAGGTGACCTCGGCCTTGTTCTCGGAGTTTTCTCCCAAGGCCTCTTGTCGTCGGTTTCTGACGAGAGACGACCAGAAGGAGGCGGCGATCAGAAGGACGCCGATGCCGCCGGTGATGACCTCGTTGATCTCGTACTTGATCGTGACGAGCAGGAGGACGGCGAGCGCGCCGATCGCGTAGTGCGCGCCGTGCTCCAGGTACACGTAGTCGTCGAGGGTCCCCTTGCGGACGAGGAAGACGGTGAGCGACCGGATGTACATCGCGCCGATGCCGAGACCCAGCGCCATCTCGAAGACGTCGTTGGTGATGGCGAACGCGCCGATGACGCCGTCGAAGGAGAAGGAGGCGTCGATGACCTCCAGGTAGAGGAACATGAAGAAGGCGGCCTTGCCGACGAGCCCGACGACGGAGGGCCCGTTCTTCTTGTCCGCCGCGGCGCCCTTCGGGGCCCCTTCTGCCCCTTCTGCCCCTTCTCCATCGGCTTCCTCCATGTCCTCCAGCCGGTTCTCGAAGAAGCTGGAGATGCCGCCGACGATCAGATAGGTGACCAGGCCGCCGACGCCGGCGAGCAGCACGGTCGCGCCCTTGTCGATCGTGCCGTGGCCGCCGTGCACCGGCACGGAGGTGGCGACGGTGGTCGCGGCGATCATGAGGACGACCATGGCGACGACGACGGAGAGGGTCTCCAGCTTGCCCAGCTTGGCGAGCGGCTTCTCCAGCCAGCGCAGCCACTGGATGTCCCGGTCCTCCAGGATGAAGTCCAGGAAAATCATCAGCAGGAACATTCCGCCGAACGCGGCGATCGCCGGGTGGGCGCTGGTGACCAGAGATTCGTAGCGATCGTGGTCGTTGATCGCGACGTTGACCGCCTCGATCGGGTTGAGTTTGGCGGTGATGGCCACGATGACCACCGGGAAGACGAGCCTCATACCGAAGACGGCGATCAGGATGCCGATGGTGAGGAACATCTTCTGCCAGAACGGGCTCATCTTCCGCAGGATGCCGGCGTTGATGACCGCGTTGTCGAACGAGAGCGAGATCTCCAGGACGGAGAGGATCGCGACGACCGCCAGCCCCTGCCACCCCCAGAGCAAGCCGGCCAAGGCGAGGCCGGCGGCTGTGATGCCGAACGACCAGCCGAATGTTCTGAGGAGCACTGGCTACTCAATCCTTCTCTATGAGGATTCCCCCGCGTCGAGCGCGGCTTTACGAAACGTTGACCCCGAAGTCTAGAGCGATGCCGCGGAGACCGGACGCGTACCCCTGGCCGACCGCACGGAACTTCCACTCTCCGCCATACCGGTAGACCTCGCCGAAGATCATCGCCGTCTCGCTGGACGCGTCCTCGCTCAGGTCGTACCGCGCGAGCTCGCTGCCGTCGGCCTGATTGATCACACGGATGAAAGCGTTGCTGACCTGGCCGAAGCTCTGGCCGCGCAGATCGGCCTCATGAATGGAGACCGGAAAAACGATCTTGTCGCAGCCGGCGGGCACCTTGGAGAGGTCGACCAGAATCGTTTCGTCGTCGCCCTCGCCCTCACCGGTGAGATTGTCGCCCGTGTGCTCGACGGAGCCCTCGGGGCTGGTGAGGTTGTTGTAGAAGACGAAGTACTCGTCCCCGAGCACCCGGCCCGACTGGCACAGCAGTGCGCTGGCGTCGAGGTCGAAGGGCGCCCCGGTGGTGGAGCGGGCGTCCCAGCCGAGTCCGATGGTCACATTCGTGAGGTTCGGCGCGGCCTTGGACAGGGAGACGTTGCCTCCCTTGGCGAGCGTTACGCCCATGGTCTTGGTTCCTCCCCGCGGTGGGTGTCCTGGCGCGTCCGGCGCCGCACTCCGCCCCAGGGTGCCTCTCGGGAAGCCCCTCGGACTGCTGCCGAAAGTCAGCAGCGGGAGTACGGCGCCGGACGCCGGTGAAGCTGGTCAGACGTCGACGCCGGACGTCTGCGAGAGCGTCTCTGAACTGCGTAATCCGTAATCGGAGGCTACCCGGTCCGGTGCGGAATCAGCATGATGTTGATCCAAATCGATCCGGTGAGCACTACCACACCGCCGACGCTGTCCGCGAGACGCCCTGCCCTCAGGGTGCACCACGCCGGGCCAAGGGCGAAACGGAGGCCGCACGGCCGGGGCCGGGCGTACCGCGACCGCCGACGGGCGAGGGCCGCACGCGCCCGAACCCCTACCCGGGTACGTCCATGCGCTGCGTACCGATCACCGACAGCAGCCGCAGCGCCTCCTCCGCGGGGGAACCGGGCTCGACCGTATAGATCACGACCTGCTGGTCCTGGTCGGTGATGTCGAGGAGGTCGCAGTTGAGGGTGATGGGGCCGATCAGCGGGTGGTCGACGGTCTTGCGCAGGGCGGACTCGGGGCGCACGTCGTGGGCCGCCCACACCCGGGCGAACTCCGCGCTGCCGGAGAGGAGGTCGCCGACCAGCGTGGCCACCTCGGGGTCGTCGGGGTAGCGGGCGGCAGTGGCACGCAGCCGCCGGGCCGCGGCGCGGGCGAACGCCTCCGCGTCGAACGGGTCGTACAGCGGCCGCTCCCGCGACGGCGGCGCGAGGTAGGCACGGCGCAGGAGGTTGCGCTCGCGCCGGGACAGCGGGGAGAAGTCCTCCAGGAGGGCGGCGGCCAGGTCGTTCCAGGCGATCACCTCGTAGGTCGCGGAGAGCACGATCGCCGCGGTGTGCGGCAGCCGCCGCAGCAGGTCGAGGATGCTCCGCGGCACTTCACGCGAGGGCCCGGCCGGCGGGCCGGGCGGCGCGCCCGCGAGGTGGTGCAGATGGTCGCGCTCGGCGTCCGACAGCCGCAGGGCCCGGGCCAGACCGGCGAGCACCTCGCGCGACGGCCGCGGGCCGCGGGCCTGCTCCAGCCGCGTGTAGTACTCGGTCGAGATGAACGCCAGCTGCGCCACCTCTTCGCGGCGCAGCCCCGGCGTGCGGCGGCGCGGCCCGGCGGGCAGACCCACGTCGGCAGGGGCGATGCCCTCGCGCCTGCCGCGCAGGAAGCCGGCCAGTTCTCGTCTGTCCATACCTCCAGTCTGCGTCCGGCCACGGGGCCCAGCCAGGTACCGCTGGTGCCTGGATCGGCCTCTCTGCCGAGCGCAGGCTTATCACCACGCACAGCGGCGCATTCCGGTCAGTGATACCGGGCGCCGACGGCTCACCGCCCATCGAAGAGAAAAGGCCGGCCATCATGATTAAAATGGTCATCACCCTGAAGCGTCGCGAGGGCATGACGCATGACGAGTTCACCCACTACCAGCGGAACATCCACAGGCCGCTGCTCATGTCGATCCCGGAGGCGGAGCAGTACATCCGCCGATTCGTGGTGTCGTATCCGGTCCCCGCGCCGAACTATCCCGAGCCGGATTACGACTCGGTGGTCGAGGCGTGGTTCGACACGATGGACGACCTCAACGCGTTCTACTTCTGCGAGAACTTCCTCAAGACCGTCGACCCGGATCACGAGAACTTCATCGACCTGAACTCATTCGGACGCGTCATCTCCGAGGAGGAAGTCGTCATCGGCTAGGGCCCCCGACCTCCCGACCGGAGGCGGGGCCGCGTCCGATGAATGCCACGAGCGGCGGGGAACGCATAAGGGGGCGGACCCCAACGG
>NZ_JBHVHQ010000231.1:0-10515 GCF_042800135.1 Streptomyces sp. NPDC057654
TGGTGGTGGCGCTGCCCGGGGGGGGGGGGCGGGGGGGTGGGCGGGGGTGGGTCCCGGGTGGGACCGGCTTTTCGGGGCGGGTCGGCGAGCCGCTCGTCCGGGCTGTCGCCTACGGGCCGACGTACGGGCTACTTGCCCACGAACAGGTAGTCCGCCTCGTACGGCACCGAGACCGTCGGCTGCCGCACCGGGTCGCACGTGCCGGTCGGGGCCGTGCCGCCGACGGTGTTCAGGCGCAGGATCTCGGTGGTGTCCGCCAGCAGGCCGGTCGTCCGCGAGGCGGCGGACCGCGTGGCGCGCAGGTCGAGTTCGGGGATGTTCGCGGTCCCGTTCGGGGTCTTCGAGAGGACTTCCCCGGTGACGGCGGAGCCGTCGGGGGCGACCCACTGCGGGGACCCGCCGGGACGGGTGAAGGAGTGGGCGATGTCGCCGCCGAGCCGCGCGCTGACGTTGTTCTGGGTGAAGGCGTAGCCGCCGCCGGGCTGCCTGGTGCACGCGTAGATCTGGCTGCCGCGTGCGACGGACGCCTGGAAGCTGTTCACGGCGGTGTCCATGTTCAGCGGCCGGCTCAGTTTGTGTACCTGGCCGCGTACCGCGCCGCCGGGAAATTCACCGGTATGGACGTTGAAATAGAAACCATTCGGATTGGATTCGAGATCCTTCAGGAGCTGCTGATCCTTCACGGTGACCGTGCCGCTGACCGACGTCTGCCCGTCGGCCGTTTTCTTCATCAGCAGCGGGATTTTCACGTCCCCATTGGCGCCCTTCGCGCCCTGGTGGACATGGGCCGCGGTGGGCGTCGCGATCCCCCGGTACTTGAGGGCGAACGACACCTTGTCGCCCTGGACCCGCAGGAACGCGATGGCCTTGCCGTCCTTGTCGCCGACGGCCGGACCGCCGGCCTTGGGGACCTCGTTCCGCCCGTTCAGGCTGCCCGCGTAGTACGTCGATCCGCTGCCGCCCGTACCGCCGGCGTCGCCGACCGCACCGGTCGTGGCCTGGGACGATGCCGTGGCACGCGAGCCGCCCGTCCTATCCGTGTCTCCGGACCGCGTCGCGAACGTCACGCCCGCCGCCGTCACGGCGACGACCGCCGCGGTGCTCGCTACGACGGTGAACCGCTTCATGGCGACCTCCCCCTGATCCAGCCGCTGCCCCCTGCACCGGCTGCTCGGGCTGTCGTACGGACGTGCGCCACGGGCCCGTTCAGCCGTGAATTGAGGGCTGAATCACAGTCGTTCACCTGAACGCGGGCGCATTCCCGTACGTATGCGGAATGCCTTTCATGATTTTTCCCCGGACGCTGAGTCGGCGGCCCGCCGCGCCCGTATTCATGGTCAACGGCGGCGCCGGAACACGGTCAACGGCCGGGCAGCCGACCGGAGTCCAGGAAATTCGACTCGCGCTATCGACCCGGGGGAAGGCGTGCGCAAAGATGCCGTCGTGGCCGACAGGACGTCTCCCGATGAGGAGCTCATGCGGACGCTCTACGAAGAGCACGCCGGGCCGCTCCTCGCCTTCGTCATCCGCCTGGTGGCGGGGGACCGCCAGCGCGCGGAGGACGTCGTCCAGGAGACGCTGCTACGGGCCTGGCGCAACGCCGACCAGCTGCGGCGTGCCACCGGCTCCGCGCGGCCCTGGCTGGTGACCGTCGCGCGGCGCATCGTCATCGACGGACACCGCAGCCGGCAGGCCCGCCCGCAAGAGGTGGACCCCGCGCCGCTCGAACTGGTCCCGGCCGCCGACGAGATCGACCGAGCACTACGACTGATGACCATCTCCGACGCACTGGGCGACCTCACGGACGCCCACCGAGAGGCCCTCATAGAGACCTATTTCAAAGGACGAACGGTGAACGAGGCTGCTGAAGAGCTGGGCGTGCCGGCCGGGACGGTCAGATCCCGCGTCTTCTACGCGCTGCGCTCGATGAAGCTCTCGTTGGAGGAACGGGGGGTGACGGCATGACGCAGCCGGCGCAGCACACCGATGTGGCCGCCTACGCGCTGGGCGTCCTCGACGAGGCGGACGCGGCCCGCTTCGAGGAGCATCTGGCCGAGTGCCCGCAGTGCGCGGCCGGGCTGGAGGACTTCATGGGGCTCTCGCCGCTCCTCACCGACCTCAAGGAGTCCACGCCGGACCCCGAGGTGCTCACCGTCCGCCCGGGGCCGCGGGTCCTCGACACCCTGCTCGGCGAGGTCACCGCCGCCCGGCGCACCGGCCGTACCCGGCGGCTGTGGCTCGTCGCCGCGGCCGCCGCCCTGATCGTCTCCGGGCCGCTGGTCGGCCTCGCGCTCAACCAGCAGGACGCCGGGGGCCACTCCGCGGTCGGCATGGCCCAGCAGATGTACGACGACGGCGAGAAGTACTCCACCGTCGACCCGGTCACCAAGGCCGACGCGAGCGTCTCGCTCCAGTCCAAACCCTGGGGCACCCATGTCGCGCTGAAGCTGGGCAACGTCAAGGGGCCGCTCAAGTGCGACCTGATCGCCGTCGGCAAGGACGGCGAGGAGGAGACCGTCACCACGTGGGCCGTCCCGGAGGGGGGCTACGGGGTGGCGGGCGGTTCGGATAAATGGAACAAGGAGCCGCTCTACACCCACGGCGGGGCCGCCATGAACCGCGACGAGATCGCCCGCTTCGACGTCCGCACGCTCGACGGAAAACAGCTCGCTTCCGTCAAGGTCTGAACACCGCGCGCTTCATCTCGCTTCGTCCGCAGAAACCGCCCATGTCCTGACAGGTGCGCTCACCACCTCTGTTCGCGTACGCTCGACGGCTGCCCTAGGCACAGCAGAAGGGGGCTTGGGTGGCCGCGCAGAACGCCGCGCACGCGCAGACAGCGACGGAGCGGGACGGAGTCCGGGACCGCGAGATCGGTGTCGAGCAACAGCATCTGGACCGGGTGTACCGGCGCCTTGAAGAGAAGATCCACGAAGCCGAGTTCCTGATGGACGACGCCGCCAAGCGCGGCCAGGTCGGCACGCCCGGCGCGCTCGCCGAGCGGGACGCCCAGGTGTTCCGCGCCGGGGTCCACCTCAATCGGCTCAACAGCGAGTTCGAGGATTTCCTCTTCGGCCGCATCGACCTGCTCCTCGGCGAGGACGGCAAGAAGGGCCCCGACGGGGCGTACACCTCCGTGGAGCCCGCCGCCGACGCCGTGCACGAGAACCGGGCGGAGATCGCCGAGACGCTGCACATCGGCCGGATCGGCGTGCTCGACGCGGACTACGCCCCGCTCGTCATCGACTGGCGCGCGCCCGCCGCCGCGCCCTTCTACCGCTCGACGCCGGTCGCGCCCGGCCGGGTCGTACGGCGGCGCGTCATCCGCTCCAAGGGCCGCCGGGTCCTCGGCGTCGAGGACGACCTGCTGCGCCCCGAGCTCACCGCGACGCTGAACGGGACCGATCTCGCGGTGGTCGGCGACGGCGCGCTGATGGCCGCGCTGGGGCAGGCCCGCAGCCACACCATGCGCGACATCGTCGCGTCCATCCAGGCCGAGCAGGACATGGTGATCCGCGCGCCCGCGGCCTCCGTCACCGAGGTCGAGGGCGGGCCGGGCACCGGCAAGACCGCCGTGGCCCTGCACCGCGCCGCGTACCTCCTCTACCAGGACCGGCGGCGGTACGCGGGCGGCATCCTCGTCGTCTCGCCGACGCCGCTCCTGGTCGCGTACACCGAGGGCGTGCTGCCGTCGCTCGGCGAGGAGGGGCAGGTCGCGATCCGGGCGGTCGGCTCACTCGTCGAGGGGGCGGAGGCCGGTACGTACGACACTCCGGCGGTCGCCCGTATCAAGGGCTCCTCCCGGATGCTCAAGGTGCTGCGCAAGGCGGCGCGGGGGGCGCTGGACCTGCCGCGGGCCGGGGCCGCCGCTCCTGCCGCCGCTCCCGCCGCCGCTGAGGACGGGCAGCTGTCGCTGGCCGATCTGGAGACCGAGGCGAACGGCGCGGCTCCTGTCGCCGGGCCGCCCGAGCGGCTGCGGGTGGTCGCGTTCGGCGCGCGCGTCGAGCTGGACGCGGAGGAGCTGCGGCGCATCCGCGCGAGCGCCCTCGGCGGCACCGCGCCGCTGAACCTGATGCGCCCGCGCGCCCGCCGGCTGCTGCTCGACGCGCTGTGGGCCAAGACCGGCGGCCCGCGGCGCTACTCGGACCCGGAGCTGGCGGCCGAGGCGCGCGAGGCGTTCGACGAGGACATCAGCTCCGAGGACGACTTCACCGGCTTCCTCGCCGCCTGGTGGCCGAAGCTGACTCCGCGTCAGGTGCTCGCGGCCATGGCCGACGAGCGGCAGCTCGGCCGCTTCTCGCGGCGGATCCTGAGCCAGCGCGAGGTCCGCGCCCTCGCCCGCTCGCTGCGGCGGCTGGACGCGGCGGGGCAGGGCCCGCTGTCCGTGCACGACGTGGCGCTCCTTGACGAGCTGCACACCCTGCTCGGCGCGCCGGCCCGGCCCAGACGGCCGCGCGAGCTGGACCCGCTGGACCAGCTCACCGGGCTGGAGGAGCTGATGCCCGAGCGGGCCGAGACGCGGCGCGAGCGCGCGGAACGGCTGGCGGAGGAGCGTACGGACTACGCGCACGTCATCGTCGACGAGGCGCAGGACCTCACCCCCATGCAGTGGCGGATGGTCGGCCGCCGCGGGCGGCACGCCACCTGGACGATCGTCGGCGACGCGGCGCAGTCCTCCTGGTCCGACCCGGACGAGGCCGCCGCCGCGCGCGACGAGGCGCTCGGCAACCGCCCGCGCCGCCGCTTCCGGCTCACCGTCAACTACCGCAACCCGGCGGAGATCGCGGAGCTGGCCGCGCGCGTCCTGGCGCTGGCGATGCCCGGCATGGAGTCCCCCTCCGCGGTCCGCTCCACGGGCGTGCGGCCGCGGTTCGCGGTGGCCGGGGGCGACCTCGGCGAGGCCGTGCGCGAGGAGGCGCGGCGGCTGCTGGCCGACGTGGACGGCACGGTGGGCGTGGTCGTGGCGATGGACCGCCGCGAGGCGGCGCGGCGCTGGCTCGCGGGGCTCGGCGACCGGGTGGTGCCGCTGGGCAGCCTGGAGGCGAAGGGTCTGGAGTACGACGCGACGGTCGTGGTCTCGCCCGCCGAGATCGCCGACGAGTCGCCGGCCGGGCTGCGGGTGCTGTACGTGGCGCTGACCCGCGCCACGCAGCGGCTCACGGTGCTGTCGGGGGAGCGGGACGAGCCGGACGGGGCGGGGGTGCCGGACCTGCTGCGGGACTGACGGGGCGTCGGCCCGCGGCGGCGCGAGGAGCTGATCCGGGAGCGGTTCCGGGGCGGTTCCGGGGGCGGTTTCACATCAACTTCCGCTACAGGAATCACTTCCCGGCACTGTTTGTTAGCCTGGGTGTGGCACCGGCCCGATCCAAGCCCCCGGGCCCAACCATCGTCGCTACGAGCGACCACTTGCCGCGAGGCGAGCATGGCGGGTCGGTGTCACTTAAACGTCGGGAACGGGCGTCCTTTCCAGTATGGGGAGGGGCGCCCGTTCTGCGTTCGGGGGGCAGGAGGAGGATCGTTGCATGATGAAGCGATGCGGCGGCCGTCAGGACCCCACGGGCCCCGGGCGATCCGATCCCGTATCGTGAAATCCCGATTCCGAAATCCGAGGCTGGTTACCTGATACCAGTCGGTAGGTGGGACGATCGGACAGCGCGCCCCGGCTCTGAGCCCCGGTGACGTACCAAGTGACATAAGGGAAAGCAGAGGAAGTCGGCCATGGCAACGGCGCCTAGCGTCTCGTATTCGATGACGGTCCGGCTGGAGGTCCCCGCGAGCGGGACGGCCGTCAGTCAGCTCACCACCGCCGTGGAGTCCTCCGGTGGTTCCGTGATCGGCCTCGATGTGACCGCCTCCGGCCACGAAAAGCTCCGTATCGACGTCACCATCGCCGCGACCTCCACCGCGCACGCGGACGAGATCGTCGAGAAGCTGCGCGGCATCGAGGGCGTATCGCTCGGCAAGGTCTCCGACCGTACGTTCCTGATGCACCTCGGCGGCAAGATCGAGATGTCGTCGAAGCACCCCATCCGCAACCGCGACGACCTCTCGATGGTCTACACGCCCGGCGTCGCCCGCGTCTGCCAGGCCATCGCGGACAACCCCGAGGACGCCCGCCGCCTGACCATCAAGCGCAACAGCATCGCCGTGGTCACCGACGGCTCCGCCGTCCTCGGCCTCGGCAACATCGGCCCCAAGGCCGCGCTGCCGGTCATGGAGGGCAAGGCGGCCCTCTTCAAGACCTTCGCGGGCATCGACGCCTGGCCGCTGTGCCTGGACACCCAGGACACCGACGCCATCGTCGAGATCGTCAAGGCCATCGCCCCCGGCTTCGCGGGCATCAACCTGGAGGACATCTCCGCGCCGCGCTGCTTCGAGATCGAGGCCCGGCTGCGCGAGGCCCTGGACATCCCGGTCTTCCACGACGACCAGCACGGCACCGCCATCGTCGTGGTCGCCGCCCTCACCAACGCGCTGCGGGTGGTCGGCAAGGCCATCGGCGACGTGCGCGTCGTGATGTCCGGCGCGGGCGCGGCCGGCACCGCCATCCTCAAGCTGCTGCTCGCCGCGGGCGTCAAGCAGGCCGTCGTCGCCGACATCCACGGCGTCGTGCACTCGGGCCGTACGGACCTGGTGGACGCCGACCCGGACTCGGCGCTGCGCTGGATCGCCGACAACACCAACCCCGAGGGCGTCACAGGCACCCTCAAGCAGGCCGTGGCCGGCTCGGACGTGTTCATCGGCGTCTCGGCCCCCAACGTGATCGACGGGGACGACGTGGCCGCCATGGCGGACGACGCGATCGTCTTCGCGCTGGCCAACCCGGACCCCGAGGTCGACCCGGCCGTCGCCCGACGCACCGCCGCGGTGGTCGCCACCGGCCGCTCCGACTTCCCGAACCAGATCAATAACGTGCTGGTCTTCCCGGGCGTCTTCCGCGGCCTGCTGGACGCGCAGTCGCGCACCGTGAACACCGAGATGATGCTGGCGGCCGCCGGAGCGCTCGCCGATGTCGTCGGGGAACAGGAACTCAACCCGAACTACATCATCCCCTCGGTATTCAACGACCGGGTCGCCGGAGATGTCGCCGGAGCGGTCCGCAATGCCGCCAAAGCGGCCGGCGCCGCTGTGACGGGCACCACGACGGCCTGACCTCGGCGCGTCGAATGGCGCGCCGCCCGCAACACCCCCATAGGGTGGCGGGCAGAAATTGGCCGCAGAAATACGGTCAAAGCCCTGACGCGAGCCCTCCGGTGCGCTGCCGGGAGCAGACGGAGCGTCACGACTTTGAAACAGTGGCGCTTTCCGTGTGACTCTCCTGGGTGCCGGATTGGCTTTCCCGCCACAGGTGGGGGCAGGATGCGTATTCGGGCGCGAGGGTCTGGCAGCAGACCCGGGTCCGGGGACTGTCCGAGGGCCCTGGCAGCATCGGCTTCGATCTCACGCCTCATTGGCAAGAAGAACACGGGAGTACAAAATGAACCGCAGTGAGCTGGTGGCCGCTCTGTCCGAGCGCGCCGAGGTGACCCGCAAGGACGCCGACGCCGTTCTGGCCGCACTCGCCGAGACCGTCGGTGAGGTCGTCGCCAAGGGCGACGAGAAGGTCACCATCCCCGGCTTCCTGACCTTCGAGCGCACCCACCGTGCCGCTCGCACCGCTCGTAACCCGCAGACCGGCGACCCCATCCAGATCCCGGCCGGTTACAGCGTGAAGGTCTCCGCGGGCTCGAAGCTCAAGGAAGCCGCCAAGGGTAAGTAAGACCCCAAGCGAGACGGGCGGCCACCCCCGGGAGGGTGGCCGCCCTTTTGGCGTCTCTACGGGCCCGTACGGGCGCTCCAGGGGCTCTCAGGGCCCCGGCTCCCAGGGGCCCCGGCTCGCTCACTGGCTCGTACTGGCTCGCTTACTCGGGGAGCGCGCCGTTCGGCAGCTCCACGTGGGCGCCGAGGTCGTTCAGCTTGCGCATGAAGTTCTCGTAGCCGCGGTTGATCAGGTCGATGCCGTGCACCCGGGACGTGCCCTGGGCCGCCAGCGCCGCGATCAGGTACGAGAAGCCGCCGCGCAGGTCCGGGATGACCAGGTCCGCGCCCTGGAGCTTGGTCGGGCCGGAGACGACCGCCGAGTGCAGGAAATTGCGCTGCCCGAACCGGCAGGCCGAGCCGCCCAGGCACTCGCGGTAGAGCTGGATGTGCGCGCCCATCTGGTTGAGCGCGGAGGTGAAGCCGAGCCGGGACTCGTACACCGTCTCGTGCACGATGGACAGGCCGGACGCCTGCGTCAGCGCCACCACCAGGGGCTGCTGCCAGTCGGTCTGGAAGCCGGGGTGGACGTCCGTCTCCAGCGCGATGGCGTCGAGCGAGCCGCCCGGGTGCCAGAACCGGATGCCCTCGTCGTCGATCTCGAACGCGCCGCCGACCTTGCGGTACGTGTTGAGGAACGTCATCATCTCGCGCTGGCTCGCGCCGCGGACGTAGATGTTGCCCTCGGTGGCCAGCGCCGCGCTCGCCCAGGAGGCGGCCTCCAGGCGGTCCGGCAGGGCGCGGTGGTTGTAGCCGCCGAGCCGGTCCACGCCGGTGACGCGGATGGTGCGGTCGGTGTCCAGGGAGATGATCGCGCCCATCTTCTGCAGCACGCAGATGAGGTCCTCGATCTCCGGCTCCACGGCCGCGTTCGACAGCTCGGTGACGCCCTCCGCCAGCACGGCCGTCAGCAGCACCTGCTCGGTCGAGCCGACCGACGGGTACGGCAGCCGGATCTTGCAGCCGCGCAGCCGCTGCGGGGCCTCCAGGTACTGGCCGTCCGCCCGCTTCTCGATCGTCGCGCCGAACTGGCGCAGCACCTCGAAGTGGAAGTCGATGGGCCGGCCGCCGATGTCGCAGCCGCCCAGCCCCGGGATGAAGGCGTGGCCCAGCCGGTGCAGCAGGGGGCCGCAGAACAGGATCGGGATGCGCGAGGAGCCGGCGTGGGCATCGATGTCGGCGACGTTCGCGCTCTCCACGTGCGAGGGGTCGAGCACCAGCTCACCGGGCTCGTCACCAGGACGTACGGTCACGCCGTGCAGTTGCAGCAGCCCGCGCACGACGCGTACGTCCCGGATGTCGGGCACATTGCGCAGCCGGCTCGGTCCGCTGCCGAGCAGCGCGGCGACCATGGCCTTCGGCACGAGGTTCTTCGCGCCGCGGACCCGGATCTCACCCTCCAGCGGGGTGCCGCCGTGGACGAGCAGTACATCGTCAGTGCCGGTCATGGATCTCGCGTTCCTGGAGTTGGTCGGGGGCCAAGAGGAAAGCGTAATGGGACCCGAGTGGGCGTCAGTGTGCACAAGGGGGCTTCCAGGACGTAATGGCTTTGTCACAACACGCTGTGTTGGCGTTCAGGAACGAACAGTTATGAACATAGGGGACTGCTGCGGACGGTCCCTCCCGACTCTCGCGGCGCTCTGCCGCGCCTGACCGCCCAAGGCGGCCGGACGCCCTCTGACCACGGCGTCGTATCTCTTCGTACGCCGTGGCGCGCCGCCGCGGCCCGGCCGCGCCCAACTCGCCGTCCGCGCCCCGCCGCGCCCGTAAATGCGGGATCATGTCGTCATGACCGAGGTGTCCTCCCTCACAGGACGGCTGCTTGTCGCCACTCCGGCGCTCGCCGATCCGAACTTCGACCGCGCCGTGGTGCTGCTCCTCGACCACGACGAGGAGGGCTCGCTGGGGGTCGTGCTGAACCGCCCCACGCCGGTGGGCGTCGGCGACATCCTCGAATCCTGGGCCGAGCTGGCCGGCGAGCCGGGCGTCGTCTTCCAGGGCGGGCCGGTCTCGCTCGACTCGGCGCTGGGGGTGGCCGTGGTGCCGGGGGAGGGGCAGGAGAAGGGCGCCGCGGCCGTCCTCGGGGACGGACCGGTCGGCTGGCGGCGGGTGCACGGCGCGATCGGGCTGGTGGACCTGGAGGCCCCGCCGGAGCTGCTGGCCGCGGCGCTCGGCTCGCTGCGGATCTTCGCGGGATACGCCGGATGGGGGCCCGGTCAGCTGGAGGACGAGCTGGCCGAGGGCGCCTGGTACGTGGTGGAGTCCGAGCCCGGCGACGTCTCCTCCCCGGACCCCGAACGGCTGTGGCGGTCGGTCCTGCGCCGCCAGCGCAACGAGCTGGCGATGGTCGCCACCTATCCGGACGACCCGAGCCTCAACTGACCGCGCCCGCCTTGAGTACCCTTGGAAACCATGAGCACTCTTGAGCCCGAGCGCGGGGCAGGGACCGGCACCCTCGTAGAGCCGACGCCGCAGGTGTCGAACGGCGACGGCGACCACGAGCGCTACGCCCATTACGTCCAGAAGGACAAGATCATGGAGAGCGCGCTCTCCGGGTCTCCGGTCGTCGCACTCTGCGGGAAGGTCTGGGTCCCCGGGCGCGACCCGAAGAAGTATCCCGTCTGCCCGATGTGCAAGGAGATCTTCGAGGGCATGAACACCGGCGGGGACAAGGGCAAGGACGGTAAGGGCGGCAAGGGCGGCGACAAGAAGTAGCCG
>NZ_JBHVHQ010000232.1:0-10501 GCF_042800135.1 Streptomyces sp. NPDC057654
GAGATCGCCTCCATGGTGCTGACCCCCGAGGTCGTCGAGGCCGTCGACCCGCTCCCCGTGCTCGCCGCCGGAGGCATCGGCAGCGGCGAGCAGATCGCCGCCGGACTCGCCCTCGGCGCCCAGGGCGTATGGCTCGGCTCGCTCTGGCTCACCACCGAGGAAGCCGACCTGCACTCCCGCGCGCTGACCCGCAAGCTCCTCGCGGCGGGCTCCGGCGACACCGTCCGCTCCCGCTCCCTGACCGGCAAACCCGCCCGCCAGCTGCGCACCGAGTGGACCGACGCCTGGGACGACCCGGACGGCCCCGGCACCCTCCCCATGCCGCTTCAGGGGCTGCTCGTCGCCGAGGCCGTCTCCCGCATCCAGAAGTACGAAGTGGACGCCCTGCTCGGCACGCCCGTCGGCCAGATCGTCGGCCGGATGAACTCCGAACGCAGCGTCCAGGCCGTCTTCGACGACCTCACCGCGGGATTCGAGCGCGCCATCGACCGCATCAACCGCATCGCCGGACGCGCCTGAGCGCGGAGAGGAGCGCCTTTTCATGACGCAATCCCCGAACGGCTTCTGGGCACAGGCGGCCGCGGACCCCGGCCGTACGGTCCTCATCGCGCCCGACGGCGAGCAGTGGAGCGCGGGCCGGCTGCACGCCGACTGCAACCGGCTCGTGCGCGGGCTGCGCGCCGCCGGACTCGAACGCGGCGACGCGTTCGCGGCCGTGCTCCCCAACGGCGTCGAGTTCTTCACCGCCTATCTCGCCGCCTCCCAGGCCGGGTTCTACCTCGTGCCTGTCAACCACCACCTCGTCGGCCCCGAGATCGCCTGGATCGTCGCGGACTCCGGCGCCAAGGTGCTCATCGCGCACGAGCGGTTCGGCGAGGCGGCGACCGCGGCGGCCGACGAGGCGGGCCTGCCCGCCACCCACCGCTACGCCGTCGGCGGCACCCCCGGCGCCCCCGGCATTCCCGGCTTCCGCCCGTACGACGCCCTCCTGGAGGGGCAGTCCGAGACCCCGCCCGAGGACCGCACGCTCGGCTGGGTCATGAACTACACCTCCGGTACCACAGGCCGCCCGCGCGGCATACGCCGCCCGCTGCCCGGCAAACCACCCGAAGAGACGTACCTCGGCGGCTTCCTCGCCATCTTCGGCATCAAGCCCTTCGACGACAACGCGCACCTCGTCTGCTCGCCGCTCTACCACACGGCGGTCCTCCAATTCGCGGGCGCCTCCCTGCACATCGGGCACCGGCTGGTACTGATGGACAAGTGGACGCCCGAGGGCATGCTGGCCGCCATCGACCACCACGCGTGCACGCATACGCACATGGTGCCGACCCAGTTCCACCGGCTGCTCGCACTCCCGGAGTCCGTACGGGCCTCATACGACGTCTCCTCCATGCGGCACGCCATCCACGGCGCCGCCCCCTGCCCCGACCACGTCAAGCGCGCGATGATCGACTGGTGGGGCACCTGCGTCGAGGAGTACTACGCGGCCAGCGAGGGCGGCGGGGCCTTCGCCACCGCCGAGGACTGGCTGAAGAAGCCCGGCACCGTCGGCAAGCCCTGGCCCATCAGCGAACTCGCCGTCTTCGACGACGACGGCCGCAGGCTGCCCGCGGGCGAACTCGGCACCGTCTACATGAAGATGAGCACCGGCGGCTTCGCCTACCACAAGGACGAGAACAAGACGCGGAAGAACCGGATCGGCGACTTCTTCACCGTCGGCGACCTCGGCTATCTCGACGAGGACGGCTACCTCTACCTCCGCGACCGCAAGATCGACATGATCATCTCCGGCGGCGTCAACATCTACCCCGCCGAGATCGAGTCCGCGCTCCTCGCCCACCCCGCCGTCGCCGACGCCGCCGCCTTCGGCATCCCCCATGACGACTGGGGCGAGGAGGTCAAGGCGGTGGTCGAGCCCGCCGAGGGACACTCGGCGGGCCCGGAACTGGCCCAGGAGATCCTCGCCCACTGCGAGCGGACGCTCGCCGGCTACAAACGCCCCAAGACCGTCGACTTCATCGAGGTCATGCCGCGCGACCCCAACGGCAAGCTCTACAAGCGGCGGCTCCGCGACCCGCACTGGGCGGGCCGGGAGCGCGCCGTGTAGCCCGTCACGGCCTGTCAAGGGCGGGAGATCACCTCAGCGCTCGCTCACCCGCACCACCCGCAGCTCCGGCGACGCGAGGACGTCCTTCGCGCAGAACCGCTCCTTGACCATGCGGCCCGCCGAATACAGCCGCGTCTGGTCGCTGTAGTGCGGCGAGTTCGGGTTCGAGGACTGCGAGTACGTCAGCAGCGTACGGGCGACCGGGCAGCCGCTCCCGTCGAAGCCGACCGCCTGGATGTAACTGGAGCCGTGGACGACCTCGCTGTAGCCGCCCTTCGCGGAGTCCCAGTCGGCCTCCGTCTTGTTCCAGACGCCCAGCGACTCCGTACCGCCCGACACCGGGATGCGTTTGCCGCCGCGCACCACGAACTGGTGCTCGCCCAGCGGTGCGTCGAGCGCGATATGGGCCGACCGCAGCTCGCCGACCGCGTCCGCGAGCGAGCGCGCGAACAGCGGATCGGCCGTGTTCAGGGTGTTGGGGGTGCCTACGGGATCGGCGGCGGAGAACGGCACCTGCCACAGTTCGTGGTCCGGCCCGGCGTCCGAGAGCCGCTGCCAGAAGCGGTCGAAGAGCAGCGCCCCCGCGCTGTCGGTCCGTACCGTACGGTCCCAGTCGGCCAGCACGTCGCAGGCGTCCGAGACGTCCACGCGCTTGCCGTGGCTGTCCACCGCCGTGCCGCCCGGCAGCGCCGCGCACGCCTTCGCCGCGTCGGCCGCGGCCAGATCGGCGGCGGGCACCCGGTTGGCGAACTGCTGCTTTTGCAGATCGGCAACGGTCAGCCGGCCTCGCTCCGCCATCGCCTCCACGTCCTCGATCGCACCGCGGGTGCGCATCGAGCGCTCGGTGCCGAAGTCGCCGAAGACCCGCGGGTAGCCGGTGAGCGGCCGGTCCAGGTTGGCCAGCCAGGCGCTGTCGTTGGAGTTCTCCGCGTACGGCGCGTCCCCCAGCGTCGGCATCGCCGACGGCCCGAAGATCCCGCCCTGCACGGCGTCGGCGTCCTTGCCCAGCCCGCAGGAATCGCGCGAACCGTCCAGCACCGCGAGGCCCGACACCGGATAGATCCGCTTGCCCAGCTCCGTGGAACAGCGCGCGAAGAGCTCGTCCGTGACACGCGGCAGCACCTGCGACTGGCTGAAGAGGCTGTGGCCGCCCGAGTCCGCGGCGATCGTGTTGACCCAGGGCAGGCCCTGCACCTTCAGCGCGTCACGGACGCCGTCGACACTGCGGGCCTTGCTGAGGCTCAGCCCGGCGTCGCCGAACCGCAGATTGGCGGCGTTGGCGTCGTCGAGCGCGTACGCCGAACCGCCGCTCCAGGGCAGCTGGATACCGCCGTAGGACGTGGTGACGGGCCCGTAGCGGGTCCACCACTGGGAGCGGGTGACCTCGGTGGGGCTGCCGTCCGCGCCCCGCGACGCGACGGTGACCGTGCGCTCGGTCATCTTCACCGGCTCGCCGTCCACCAGGTAGGACGTCGGATCGCCCGGTACGAGCTTGAGCTCGCGCAGCGTCAGCGGTACGCCCATGGCGACCGTATGGCTCCACGCGATACGGGAGTTGTGGCCGATGGAGATCGATGTGGCGCCGAGCAGCGAGCCGCCCGCGGCGTCCAGCTCGCCCGGGATGGTGACCTGGGACTGCCAGAAGCGGCGGCCGCCGTGCCAGGGGTAGTGCGGGTTGCCGAGCAGCAGGCCGCGCCCGTTCGCGGTGGTCTCCCCGCTGAACGCCACGGCGTTGGAGCCCATGTCCGAACGGTTCTGCCCGAAGAGCCCGCGCGCCGCCTCGACGGGGTCCTTCGCCGGCTTCGGGGCTTTCGCCCCCGCGGCCGGCGGCCGGGCCCCCGTGATGCCGTCCGCGGCCGCGCCCTGCCCCGACAGCAGGGCCAGGGCGTAGCCGTGCCGGGCCACGTCCAGTTCCGTGATGGGCTTGACCCAGGCCGCTCCCCGGCAGACCGGATCGGTGACCTGGTGCTGTCTCAGCCACGCGTTGTAGCCGGCCGCGTAGCCGCGCATCAGCTCCTTCGCCGGTTTGCTGGGCCCGGCCGGCGCGGGCTGGGCGAGCAGCTTCTCGACCGTGCCCGCGTCCTTGAGACCACGGAAGAAGAGATCGCTGGTGAGATTCGTGGACGCGGACGACAGGGAGTAGTCGGTCTTGGCGTCGGGGCCGAAGTAGCGCGAGCGCTCGCCGCGCCCGGTGACGAACCCGTCGGCCAGCACGCAGACCTGGTCGGCGGCCTGCGCCCAGCCCTCGCCGAAGCCCAGGTTCGGATAGTCCTTGGCCACGATGTGCGGAATGCCGTACTCCGTGTAGCGGATGACGGCGGACAGTCCGTCGCCCGAGGCCCGGTGCGCACGGTCCGGCTCGGCGGCCGCGGCCCCCGGCGGCAGCACGGTCGATACGGTCAGGAGCGCGGCGCCGGTGAGCACCAGCCCGCGCAGTCGGTTGCGTAAAGTCAACTTTCCCCCAACAAGCCAATGCGATACGGATGTTGCCGGATAGTGCCAAGCAGGGGAATTGTCCCCGATGGGGGGCGTGTGACGGGAGGGGGCGGTGCGGCACCGACTCCGGTTCCTGTCCTCAGGCCCCTCCCTGTCCTCCCTGTCCTCCCCGTCCTTCCTGTCCTGTCTGTCCTCCTCCCCGGCGTGACCACTTGACCCGCGCCCGCGCCGCGCACAAGATCCGACCATGACCGGAGGAGTACGCAGCAGCACGGTGGACGACATCCTGCGGCGCAGCGCCCGGCGGGTGCCCCACCGCACAGCGGTGCGGTACGGCGAGCGGGCCTGGACCTACCGGGAACTCGACGACGCGGTGACCGTGGCCGCCGCCACGCTGATGTACCACGGCGACCTGGCGAGCGGCGCCCGCGTCGCCGTGTACGGGCACAACTCCGACGCCTATCTGATCGCCTTCCTCGCCTGCGCCCGCGCGGGGTACGTCCATGTGCCGGTCAACCACCACCTCACCGGTGAGGATCTGCGGTACGTCATCGAGCAGTCGGGCAGCTCGCTCGTCCTCACCGACCCGGCCATCGCACACCGGCTGCCCACGTCCGTACCGGTCATGGCGCTGCGCGACGCCACCGGCTCGCTGCTGGAGGCCGCGCGGGAGCGGAGCGCCGCCGGCATCCTCCTCGCCGGGGGCGGCGACGGCGAGCAGGTGGTCCAGCTCCTCTACACCTCGGGAACCACCGCCGATCCCAAGGGCGCGATGATGTCGCACCGCGCCCTCGTGCACGCCTACGTCAGCGCCATCACCGCCCTGGACCTCGGGGAGAGCGACCGGCCGCTGCACTGCCTGCCGCTCTACCACTCGGCGCAGCTGCACGTCTTCCTGCTGCCCTATCTGGCCGTGGGCGCGGAGAACACCATCATCGACGAGCCCGATCCGTACCGGATCTTCGAACTGGTGGGGGCGGGCCGCGCCGACAGCTTCTTCGCCCCGCCCACGGTCTGGATCGCGCTCGCCGGCCACCCCGAGTTCGTCAACCGCGACCTCAGCGGGCTGCGCAAGGCGTACTACGGCGCCTCGATCATGCCCGTACCGGTCCTGGAGCGGCTCCGCACCCGCCTTCCGGAGCTGGCCTTCTACAACTGCTTCGGCCAGAGCGAGATCGGCCCGCTCGCCACCGTCCTCGGCCCCGACGAACACGAGGGCCGCATGGACTCGTGCGGCCGCCCGGTCCTGTTCGTGGAGGCCCAGGTCGTCGACGAGCGCTGCGTCGAGGTGGCCCCCGGCGTCACCGGCGAGATCGTCTACCGCTCGCCCCAACTGTGCGACGGCTACTGGAACAAGCCGGAAGAGACCGCCGAAGCCTTCCGCGACGGCTGGTTCCACTCCGGCGACCTCGCCGTACGCGACGCCGAGGGCTACCTCACCGTCGTCGACCGGGTCAAGGACGTCATCAACTCCGGCGGCGTCCTCGTCGCCTCCCGCCAGGTCGAGGACGCCCTGTACGAGCACCCCGCCGTGGCCGAGGCCGCCGTGATCGGCCTCCCCGACCCGCACTGGATCGAGGCGGTCACCGCCGTCGTCGTCCAGCGCGGCCCCGTCGGCGAACAAGAGCTGATCGACCACGTCCGCGAACGTCTCACCCACTTCAAGGCCCCCAAACGCGTCCTGTTCGTCCCCGAACTGCCCCGCAACGCCAGCGGAAAGATCCTCAAACGAGAACTGCGCGACCGCTTCGCGTCGGAACGCTGACTCCGGGCCGGCGAAACGGCCCGGATGGCACAGGCTCTTACGACGTCTGACGACCTCTTAAGACGGCCTGGCGTCCACGATGCGTTTGAATTTGCCGACCGAGCGTTCCAGGGTTTCCGGGTCGACGATCTCGACGGCCACCGATACCCCGACGCCGTCCTTGACGCCGGAGGCGATGAGGCCGACCGCTGCCGTGCGCTGCTCGGGTGAGGCACCGGGCCGGGCCTCGGCGCGTACGGTGAGGTGGTCCATGCGGCCCTCGCGGGTCAGGCGGAGCTGGAAGTGCGGGGCGATGCCGGGAGTGCGCAGGACGATCTCCTCCACCTGGGCCGGGAAGAGGTTGACGCCACGGAGGATGATCATGTCGTCGCTGCGGCCGGTGATCTTCTCCATGCGGCGGAAGGGGGCGGCGGCCGTGCCCGGCAGCAGTCGGGTGAGGTCGCGGGTGCGGTAGCGGATGACCGGCATGGCCTCCTTGGTGAGCGAGGTCAGCACCAGCTCGCCGTGGGAGCCGTCGGGCAGCGTCTCGCCCGTGATGGGGTCGACGACCTCCGGGTAGAAGTGGTCCTCCCACAGGTGCAGACCGTCCTTGGTCGCCGTGCACTCCTGTGCCACGCCCGGACCGATGATCTCCGAGAGGCCGTAGATGTCGACCGCGTCGAGGGCGAACCGCTCCTCGATCTCGCGGCGCATCTCCTCCGTCCACGGCTCGGCCCCGAAGACCCCGACCTTCAGGGACGTGGAGCGCGGATCGACGCCCTGGCGCTCGAACTCGTCGAGGAGGGTGAGCATGTAGGACGGCGTCACCATGATGATCTCGGGGCGGAAGTCCTGGATGATCCGCACCTGGCGCGCGGTCATGCCGCCGGACGCCGGGATCACCGTGCAGCCGAGCCGCTCGGCGCCGTAGTGCGCGCCGAGGCCGCCGGTGAACAGGCCGTATCCGTACGCCACATGGACCTTGTGGCCCGGCCGGGCGCCGGCGGCGCGCAGCGAACGGGCCACGACCTCGGCCCAGACGTCCAGGTCGCGTTCGGTGTAGCCGACGACGGTGGGGAGGCCCGTCGTGCCGCTGGAGGCGTGGATGCGCCGGATGTCGGACTCGGGGACGGCGAACATCCCGAACGGGTAGTTGTCCCGCAGGTCAGCCTTGACGGTGAAGGGGAAGCGCGCGATGTCGGCCGGCGTCCGGCAGTCCTCGGGAGCCAACCCCGCCGCGTCGAACGCGCGCCGGTAATGGTCCACGTTCTCGTACGCGTGGCGCAGCGTCGCGCGCATCCGGCGCAGCTGGAGCGCTTCCAGCTCCTCGCGCGACATCCGTTCCGCGTCGTCGAGGAGATCCTGCGGACCCGTCATGACATCACCGCCCCAATGAGCCGACCGATCATTCGGTCGCCGTGTCTCCGATCAAATAATCAGGAGCGGAGCCGTGCGTCAAGGATGGCGGCCGGCCTGTGGATAAGTGGGGCGCGGGCCGGAAGTCCGGCATACGCGCCGGTCACGGGCCCGCCCCCGCACCCCGCGCCCTCACCCCGCCTCGGCGGCCTTCTCCTTGGCCCAGCGGTAGTCCGCCTTGCCGCTGGGGGAGCGCTGGATATGGTCGGTGAAGACCACGCTGCGCGGGATCTTGTACCCGGCGAGCCGGGTGCGGCAGTGCGCCTGCACGGCCTCCGGGCTCAGCGGCCCGGCCCCCTCGCGCGGCTGCACGACGGCCGCCACCCGGTTGCCCCAGCGCGGGTCCGGTACACCGGCGACCAGCGCGTCGTACACATCCGGATGGGCCTTCAGTGCCTGCTCGACCTCCTCCGGGTACACCTTCTCGCCGCCCGTGTTGATGCACTGCGAGCCGCGCCCGAGCACGGTGACCACGCCGTCCTCGTCGACGGTCGCCATGTCGCCGAGCAGCACCCACCGCTCGCCCCCGGCCTCGAAGAACGTCTCGGCGGTTTTCTTCGGGTCGTTGTAGTAGCCGAGCGGCACATGGCCGCGCTGCGCCAGCCGGCCGGGCTCGCCGGGGGCGACCGGCTCGTGGGTCGCCGGGTCGACCACGGCCGTACGGTCGTTGACGCGCAGCCGGAACCCCCGGTCGGGGCCCGAGTCCTCGGTCGCGGTGCCGTTGAAACCGGACTCCGAGGAGCCGAAGTTGTTGAGCAGCAGCACGTTCGGCACGAGCTCCTGGAACTGGGCCCGCACGGTCTCCGACAGGATCGCGCCCGAGCTGCTGACGGTGAACAGCGATGAGCAGTCGGTGCCGCGCAGCGGGCCGCCGAGCGCGTCCACCAGGGGGCGCAACATCGCGTCCCCCACCAGGGAGACGCTGGTGACCTTCTCCTTCGCGATGGTGCGCAGTACGTCGTGCGGTACGTACTTCCGGTGGATGACCACCTTCTGACCGAAGTCGAAGGCGATGAAGGCGGTGAGCGTGGACGTGCCGTGCATCAGCGGCGGGGCGGGGAAGAAGACGAGGCCCTCGCCGCCCGCGGCCACCCGTTCCGCCAACTCCTCGGGGCGCTTGACGGGTTCGCCGGTCGGCGCGCCGCCGCCGAGGCCGGAGAAGAAGAGGTCCTCCTGGCGCCACATGACGCCCTTGGGCATGCCCGTGGTGCCGCCGGTGTAGATGATGATCTGGTCGTCCGCGGACCGGGGCCCGAAGCCGCGCTCGGGCGAGCCGGCGGCCTCGGCCTCGGCGAAGCCGACGGGCGCGATACGGGGTTCCGGCGCGCCCTCGGGGGCCGGGCCGACCCGTACGAGGTGGCGCAGCCGCTCCGCGCGCGGGAGCGCCGCCGCGACCCGTCCGGTGAACTCGCCGTCGAAGACGAGCGCCACCAGGTCGGCGTCCCGGTACAGATAGGCCAGCTCTTCCTCCACATAGCGGTAGTTGACGTTGACCGGGACGGCGCGGATCTTCAGACAGGCCCAGAGCGTCTGGAGGTACTCGACGCCGTTGTAGAGGTGCAGGCCGACGTGGTCGCCGGGCCGTACGCCGCGTTCGGCGAGGTGATGGCCGAGCCGGTTGGCCGCCGCGTCGAGCTGTGCGTAGGTCAGCCGGCGTTCGGCCCCGGTGCCCGGGTGGTCGGCGAAGACCAGCGCCTCGCGGTCGGGCACGGCGTCGACGATCGATTCGAAGAGGTCGGCAAGGTTGTACTCCACGTGTCCTCCAGATCGGGGCTGGCAGAGCGGGGCCGGCGGGCCGGGCCGACGGGGCGGCCGAGCGGCTTGGCGGTCATTAGAGCGCCAAGCCGTACAGGTGGGAAGGGCGCACACCGAAGAAAACTGACTGACTGTCAGATAACTCTTGTACTCGCACCCCGCCTGCTGCAACCTGTTCTAGGTCTTGAGACGAGAGGACTTGCCATGGGCGGGGAAACGGAACACCTCGGCGTGGAACGCGTCGGCGCCACACTGGTACTGACCCTGAACCGGCCGGAGGCGAAGAACGCGCTCTCCCTGCCGATGCTGGTCGGGCTCTACGACGGCTGGCTCGCCGCCGACGCGGACGACGACATCCGCTCGGTCGTGCTGACCGGCGCGGGCGGCGTGTTCTGCGCCGGCATGGACCTCAAGGCGCTGGCCGGAAAAGGCATGGGCGAGAAGTACCGGGACCGCCTCCAGGCCGATCCCGACCTGCACTGGAAGGCGATGCTCCGCCACCACCGGCCGCGCAAGCCCGTCATCGCGGCCGTCGAGGGACACTGCGTCGCGGGCGGCACCGAGATCCTCCAGGGCACGGACATCCGCGTCGCGGGCGAGAGCGCCGTCTTCGGCCTCTACGAGGTGCGCCGCGGCCTCTTCCCCATCGGCGGCTCCACGGTCCGCCTCGCCCGCCAGATTCCGCGCACCCACGCGCTGGAAATGCTGCTCACCGGACGCCCGTACCCTGCCGCCGAGGCCGCGCGGATCGGGCTCGTCGGCCATGTCGTGCCGGACGGCACGGCGCTCGCCAAGGCGCTGGAGATCGCCGAGGCCGTCAACGCCAACGGGCCGCTGGCCGTGGAGGCCGTCAAGGCGTCGGTGTACGACACCGCCGCCATGACGGAGGCCGACGGGCTCGCCCACGAACTGGAGCGCGGCTGGCCGGTATTCGACACCGCCGACGCCAAGGAAGGCGCCCGCGCCTTCGCCGAAAAGCGTCCACCGGTCTTCCGGCGGGCCTGATGCCCGGCCCGCGCCGCGTCACAGCGCCCGTACGC
>NZ_JBHVHQ010000233.1:0-10477 GCF_042800135.1 Streptomyces sp. NPDC057654
GGCGGGGGGTCTTGGGGTCCTTCTGGATGCAGTTGCCGATGGCGGGCATCGGCCTGCGGCCGGAGACGAGATCGCTGAAGCGGGTGCCGGGCCGGAACCGCACGACGCGCGAGGAGGCCCGCTTGATCTGCTCGCCGTTCTGCGGGTTGCGGACGACCCGGGCCGGTCGGGCCTTGGGGACCAGAGTTCCGAAGCCGGTGACGGAGACGGCTTCTCCAGCGGCGACGGCGCGCACGATCGTGTCGAGCACGGCGTCAACCGCGTCGGTCGCCTGCCGTTTGCTGCCGACCCGAGGCGTGACGGCTTTGATGAGCGCGGCCTTGTTCACAGGGTTCCTTTCGCTTCGTATCCAGGACGGATCGAGTGCGCGGCGCCGGGTGCGCCACGCGGACGGGAGCGGGCTGAGGCCGGTGCCGGGGTCCTCCCCGGATCCGACTGGAGTGTGCGGGCATGGGGGCGGCACCCGAAAGCAATCAGATTTCATAAATGTCACCTATCTCTTGTTGTGGTCATTCCGACAGGCGTCGCAGCGGCCCGCCGGCCATGAGCACCATCGCCAGTGGCAGGGTCACGCCGGAGCGGTCCACGGAGACGACGACCGGGTCCTCGCCGGACGCGGGCCGCGCGGCGATGCGCCAGACCTGTCCCAACCGGTCGGCGTAGCTGGCACCGACCTCGTAGGACAGCCCCTCGTGCAGGAAGCGGCGCGCACGCACCGAGGTGGCCCACCCCGCCAGCAGCACGTTTCCGCTGTGAGCACGCGCACGCGGCATCTGCAATCCGATGAAGTCCGGCCCTGCCGTGACGACATACGCCGCGCGCCCGGCTGCGGGCGTCATCTCGACCTCCTCGCCGGCGGCCTCCCACAGGGCAAGGTCCTCGGGGCGAAGGCGGATCGCTTGCCGTCGTTGAGTGGAAGGCTGCGCTTCCGCGAGCAGCCTGCTGCGCCAGGACAGGCTGGCCGCATAAGTGGCGACGGGCACCGCCAGCTCGGCGGAGCCTTCGCTGAAGTGCAGAACCGGGAGCCCGGAGCGGGTGGCGTGCTCCACGTACACGTGGTCGGCGGCCTCCAGCCAGCTGCGCAGGACACGGGCGTCGTCGTGGCCGAGGGGAGCTGTCCAGTGCTCCCCGTCGACCGGGGTACGGGCCACGGCGAGAGAGGACGTCCCACCGGCGATGGCGTGCAGCCACCGGCGTGAGCAGTCGAGGACGACCGTGTTCAGCTCGACCGGATCGGCCGGACTGTGCGAGGCGACTTTGTCGAGGAGGGCGGACAGGTCTTGCGCCTTGATAGCGAACATCTTTCTCCTTGGGGTGGGTTGGTGAAGTGCTTACGGGCGGGGGGATCGTTTCTGCTCGCGTCGGCGGACCTGGACGAGCCGCGCCGCTTCCCGGCACCAGGGGCAGGCCCGTTCACCGCGCCGGTAGTGGGCGCGGGCTCCGGCTTCGGTGCCGTGGTCGATGGGGTCGTCCGCCTCTGCGAGTTCCATCGGATGGGCCCCGTGGCAGGTCGCCCGGATCTCTCCGTCCAGCCACAGGCGTCCGCCGCAGATCCCGTCGAAGCGGCTGTGCCGTGGCAGGACGAGGGCGACACATCGCGACCGGAACGGGCACTGCTGGCACACAGCCAGCAAGGCCCGCGTCTGCGGCGCCTTGAGTGAGTCCATGGCCGCGCCGTCGGGGGTGAAGCGCGTGTCCCCCGCACACGGTGCCTCGCTGACCCACCAGGTACCGCTCACCGAGTTCTCCGCCGTTTACGCGGTCGGCGGCAGCGTCATGAGCCGCACGAGTTCGTTGCTGGTGCCGTAGGGGTGCCGGTAGTCGTGGAGCGGGGTGAGATGGCAATGGGCCAGGTCTGGTATCGCGAAAATCCCGCTCACCAGCAGCCTGAGGACGTTGTCGCACTCGCTCGCCCAACGGCGTCGGGTGGTGAGGCTCCGGGTGCCGTCGTCAGCAGTGCCTTCGACGATCTCGATGATGCGGCCCCCGGAACAGTGCCCGTCCACGACGACGGCGGTCGCCTCGGGGTGGTACTCGCGCACCAGCTCGGCGATACGCGCGGCGCGGTCGGGCGGCGGCAACTCCAGCGACCAGCTGTGGTTCTCGCTCACGCTGTTGCGCCGCATCATCGCCCAGACCGGTGATTGGTGCGGCATGAGCGCGCTTTGTATGTCGGCTTCGATGCTCTTGGCGATTTTGGCGACCGTGTGCTGTTCGTCGCTGCCGTCCCACAGGCAAGGGCGTGCGCCGAGCGGGCTGGACTGCGCGCCGAGTACGCCTTTCAGATCCACGGCCTGGGTCGGGACGTCGTAGGCGAGGGCGACGTGAGCGGCCTCCGGACAATGGCAGCGGATCCTCGCGCTGATGTGGTCGAGGACTGTGAGCCAGTGCGCCTGCTCGATACGCCACAGCTCGGTGGTCAGCGCCGCTCGTCGGCGGGCAACGGCAATGAGGTGATGCTGATTGGTCATATCAGGGGTCATGGTGTTGTAGTCCTTTCTTCTTCGGGGGTCAGGCCAGGACGGACCGGAGGCGTTCGCCCAGCCAGCGGGCGACGTTGACGGACACCGCATTGCCGGCCTGCTGGGTCTGGGCCGCTTTGGAGCCCAGAACCTCATAGGTCGGGGGAAACCGCTGCGCCGACAGCTGTTCGCGCGGCTGGAGCATCCGGAAGTAGCAGTCGTTGATGTCCGGCGCGCTGCGCACTACGGCCGCCGAGTCGCGGGTGGCCAGGGTGTGCAGGGGCTCGGCCGCCGATTTGGGCGCGGCCTTGCGGTACGGGATGACCAGCGTGTTGCGGGCTCGGTCGCGGGCCACACCGTCGGGGACGACCAGCCCGTGATGGCGCGCCGTGCTGATCGTGCTCAGCGGATTGTCCACGGGAGCCGCGTCGCAGTTGTTGCGGAACTCCACGATGAACGGACTCGGGTCGACGGTGACCAGGGCCTCGCTCTCACGCGTCGTACGCGTGCGCATGGGCACGCCGACCGAGGCCGGGGTGTCGTTCCACGAGCCGCCGACCGGTACGAGCAGGGCCTCGCCGAGCTTGGCCGTGCGCGTCGGCAGCGGCCGCGTGTGCGGGGCGAAGGCACGGTCGGTGCCGTCTTTGCCGTGGGTGAGGGTGACCAGGCTCGGATCGAACGGGAACTTGGCCAGCCCGGCTTCGATACGGCGCATCGTGTTCGGCACCAGCGGCCGGGTCCGGTCCCCGATGCGCTGGCCGATGTCATCCCACATGATCACGTCCGAGGCGGGGCGCACGTACGGCTCGACCAGGGAGTGTGCGCAGCGCGTGTTCGGGCAGCGGTAGTCGTACTGGACCTGGTACTTGCCGACGCGGACCTTCGGGTCGCGCCAGCTCTGGCGGGCCTTGACGTCCTGGCCGCACCCGACGCAGTACGCGAGCGGACGCGGCGCGAGGTCGGGGCGCCGGACACCGGCCAGGGTGAAGACGATGTACACACGGTCGCGCCACTGCGGCGCGTACGGGTTGGTCTCCGAGCCGATGTGCGCGGAGGAGACCGAGACGACCTGAACGCGGTAGCCGAGCTTCTTCATGGCCCTGGTCCACTCGGGGAACAGCAGCCAGTCGGTGATGAACTCCACGACGTTCTCGACGACGACGCAGGGGAACTGTTTGGCCTCGGCGGCGCGCAGTACGCACCAGGCGGTCACCCGGGTCATTTCGAAGGCTTCCGGCGGCAGTTCCCGCCACTGCTCCTCTTCCTCGAAGAGGGCGTCCTGCGCCGGGTCGGGTTGCCGCTTCTTGCCGCCGGCGGGGCTGATCTCGGTGCAGATGACGCTGGCCCACAAGACCAGGGCCCGGGGAAGCCAGCGCATGGGGTAGTTCTGGATGTCCGCGCAGCGCGCGGCGGCGGTGGGGTGGTTGAGGGCGAAGGTATCGACTGCGGTTTGCCAGTGGTTGATGCCGAGGACCGGGTCGAATCCGGCTTCCCGCAAGCCGGTGGGGTCGCCGCCTGCTCCGCAGAGCAGGTGGACAGATCGGGACATGGTGTTGGTTCTCCAAGAGGCGGGCCGCCCGGCCCGGGGGCCGGGCGGCCGTGGTCAGGACTCGTCTGGATTGCGTGGCTGGCGGCGGTGGCGGTTGTCCTCGATCCCCAGGACGATGAGCGCCCCGAGGCCGAGGAGACAACCGATCAGCAGCCAGATCACCGGTTTGCGCACCGAGGCGGGCGTGGTACGCGGCGCGGCCGGTCAGTCATGGCTGCGGGTGACGCGGACGCTGGTGATGTTGCCGACGTTCTCGAAGAGTGCGAGCGGGAAGCCCTCCGACTCGGGCCGCTCCCAGACGCAGCGGTAGCCCTCGTCCGAGACCAGCCGCTCTGTCCACTCGAAGTAGCGGGCGACGGCCGTGCCGGGGGTTTCGATGCCCGCCGTCTGGTTGTGAGCGCCGCTGAAGGCGGCCACGTGCGTTGCCGACACGATCAGTCGCCGCGTGAACGTCAGGGCGTCCAGCGCGTCGATGCGGGCGAACATCGGGATGAGGCTGTTGCCGTGGTGACCCTGCGGCCCGCCGGGGGTGGAGTCGTACAGGACGGTGTGCCGCGAGACGTCCTCGACGTGTCGCCGGATCACGGTCCAGCCGGTGACTTCATTCGGGTCGACGGGCAGGGCGCGCACGGAAGCGATGCTCAGCTCGGTGCCGTCACCGAGCTCGGCGCGGATGTAGTTCTCGCCGCCGCCCGTCTCCATGTCGGTGACCCAGCCGTTGTGGCGCAGCGGTGCGATGACGTGGCGGTAGCCGTGGAAGAGCTTGAGCCACAGCGGGTCGGCGAGGCCGTTGTGGTTGGGGAGTGCTGCGATGTTCATTTCGGTCTCCAAGAGGGGTGGAACCAGCGCACCACGGGTGCACCTTTGAGCAATGTGACCTATCTCGGGTGTGCGTTCAATTCGCGGTGGGCAGTTCGTGCGAGGCGAGGACCTGCACGACCCACATCCGCCCGTCGCGCGTGACGGAGCAGCCGACGGGGCGACCCTGATGCCACAGGGCGAACGCCGAGCCGCGCTGGCTGCGGCTGATCGACTCGGTCAGCTCGCGAACCCCGTCGGCGGCGCACTCGACGGAGCAGAACGGCCCCTCGGCCATGACGGGGGCGGCGCGCGGACCGTGGACGACTTCGCCGATGACGAGGTAGGCGGCGGGGCCGAGAGGCGCGGCGCTGGTGGCGGTCATGGAGTCTCCAAGAGGTTCGAGGTCCGAAGGGGTTTCGAACTCATATTTATATCTTATGCGCGTTGGCTTGGTCGTCAATGTTGGCGATCATTGAAACCGCTTACTAAGTAGTGGAGTTGGAACCGCGCGCACGCCCCATCCGGGCCAGGTCACGCACCCGCTGCTTCGCCATCGCCAACGCTTCCGGGTCCGTCTCGGCCACGCGGCGCTCCTGCTCGGCGAAGAACTGCCGCAACCAGTCCTGCTGCGAGGCGTGCTCACGGTCGGCGGCCCGACGCTGCTCCCGCTCTCGGCACGCCCGCGCGTTCGTCCCGCAGCCCCGGCAGTTGGCAACCGACTGCGGATGCTTCGGGCAGCCGCCCGGCGGCGGCTCCCCGCCGTCTGCGTCCGGTTCCCCAACAGCGAGACCTGTGGGGGGAGGGGGGGAAGGAAGGGGTGAGGAAGGAGAGGGAAAAGAAGGGGATTCCCCAGGGGAACCCTCGCGGTTTCCCTGCGGAAACCTGCCACGTTCCCCCTCGGCAACCCTCGCCTCCCCCTCCTCAGGGTTCCCCGGGCGCAACCCACCCCCGCCGGACATCCCGGAAGCCGCCCTAGCCTCCTCCCGTGCCGCCACATCGCCCTGCGTGCGAGCCGCCGCCGACGGCTTGCGCCGCGTGACCTGCCGGGCGAGTCGAGGGTTCTTCGGGGCGCGCTGCGCCGCACGGCGACGCTCGATCAGCTCCTCCGTGGAGGGGATCGGCGGCACCCCGTACGGGAACACCCGGTACTCGGCGCGGCGCCCCACGCGGCCGACCTCGACCCGCTCGACCAGCCCGAGGCCGACCAGCTGGGTCACGACGGTTATGGCCTGCTTCTCGCCCACGCCGGCCCAGGCCATCATCCGCTCCAGACCTGGTCGGGCCAGACGGGTCTGATCGTCGGCCGAGTCGGCAATCTTCATCAGGACGAACTTCTGCGCTTTGTTGATCACCTCCTTGGGCAGGTAGGCCGCCGCCACCAACAGTTGGATGCTCACCAGTACCTCTCCGTATGACGTCCGGTTCAGGACGCGCCGGGACAGGAGCAGGGCCGGTGCGGGCCCTGCCCCAGCCGGAGCGCGGGGTCAAGGTTTCTTGCGCAGGGTGACGTTGATCCCCACCGACGTGCGCTTGTCGTGATCCAGCCGCACGGGCACGGCGATGCGGGCTGCCTTCAGCTGCGCCTTCATCGCGGCCGCGTCGGGGGCCATCGGCACCTCCAGCTCTGCGCGGCGGAAGAGCGCGGCCATGGCGTCGACGTCATCGGTCTTGGTGGGGTTGTCCCCGCTCCACGACAAGACGTTGTCGCCGTAGGCTCCCGGCGCGGAACCGTCGAGTTGGGCGCGCAGGAACTTCTGACGGTCCTTGAGCGGCTTGATCTCCTCCGTGACCTCGACATACTCGGCCAGCAGCTTGGCCCGGTCCTCGTCATCGTGGACGAGGATGCTCTGCGGGCGGCGCCCCGCCGCGGCAGCGCCCCAGCAGGCCGTCTTGAACGGGCAGTGGTCGCACACCGCCGACAGGCCGGGCCCTTGGAAGGTGCGCGGCAGTTCCTCGGGGGATGCTGCGGAACGCACCTGCTGGACCCACCACCGCGCCCCGCGGCCGCGTTCGGCGTTGAACGCGATCTCCTGTACGTGATCGTCGCCGGAGTCTCGGTTGAGGAACCGGAAGCGGATGCGGCCGACATTCACGGGCCCGAGGCGTGCCAGTTGGCGCTGCCCCTCGATGTCTGCGAACCCTTCGCTGTGCAACAGGTCTGCGTACAGCAGGACTTGCCGTATCTCCGCCTCGCTGGCTCCGTGCCGCAGGATGTTGTCCCACTGGTAGGTGCTCTTGGTCTTCACGTCCTCCACCGTGGTTTCCTCGGCCGGGAGGCTCGGGCGCAACCGCTTCGGCAACCGACGGGCGGCGGAGCCGTCGAGCTGCACGGCGTCGATGTGGCCCCGGATCGTTTCGTCTTCTACGCGGCGCTCGATGATCCAGCCGAACTCCTCGCGGGCGGAGGTGAGCATCCCTGCGTGCAGCCAGGTGCCGAGAATCGCCTTGCGCTTCTCGCCGCCGTCGGTGGGTGTGCGGCCGTGCAGGAGGTACCCGGCGCGCCGCGCGCACACGGTGTCGCTCGCGCCGATCTTCGACTGAAGCGAGCGCGGCCGGCGCGCATCCGTCGCGTGAGCAGCAGGCCAGAGGCTGACCGGCTGACCGGTCGTCGTCATAATGATCTCCGTGAAAGCAGGGTGCCGCCCAGCGAGGCGAGCGGCACTAGGGGCCGGTCGTCCGTCGGGGGCACGCTCGGTGCCCCCGACATCGCGTTGGCTATGGACGGATGTGCGCGTTCATCAGGAGCTCAAGACCGTGGGGAACGCCGCCCGTTACCGACGTACCGACTGGATAGACGGCGCGCTTGTCGAGCACCGCACCCCCATCGGGCTGCCGGGTGGCTGTCACCAGGTACTGCACGCCGTGAACATCACGGATGTTGAGGACGCGCTGTTCGGCCCGCCCGGGAATCTCCTCGTTGCGGGGCACTGAGCCGCCCGCCCGCCTGCGCCGAAAGGTTTCTGCCGCCTCAGGGCTGCTCTCCGGCGAGATGACGAACCCTTCGTACCGGAAGGCCACCGCTTCTACGCGAAGCGGAGGCAAGTCCAACTCGGCGGCCAGTTCGGCGTACGTGATGAGAACCGTCGGAGCATCCGCAACGTCCCACGACGTCGCGGGCACGGGCCACTCCAGCCACTCCAGGCCGCCACCATCCCGCCTGCGCAGCACCAGGATCGCCGGGCGTTCGTCCCACTCGGTGCGTCCGCTCAGGTACGACTCGCCCAGTGTGAGGATCTCTTCTTGAATATCGATGTGAGCCATGGGGTTTCTCCAGCTCAGGTTGCGTCGGAACGGGGCTCGGACGACTCTGCAACTGGCGAAGGCTTCTTCCTCGGCGCTCGCTTGCGAGGCGACTTGGACTTCTCCGCAGTCGGCACGTTTTCCTCCGACGGCATCTTCACCGGCTTCTTCGGCGACGGCTTCGCCTCCTGTCGCGGCGCTGCGTCACCCGGCTCGTCAGCTTCCAACCCAGCCGCGGTGCGCAGACGTTGAGCCGCATCGTCCGCCGCTCCTGCGACGACTTCCGCGTCGGCCTGGGCCATCTCCTCCTCGGCGTACACGCCGGACAAGTCCTGGGGGGCCGCCATCCTCAACGCACTGGCCTCGGCGCACTTGCGCAGCATGTGCGCCGGCATGGTGCGCCACATCTTCGCAACCACGTACTGGCTGCTCTTGGGGTCCCAGTACGCGGGTGCGAATTCGCTCCACCTCGCGATGAAAGGGAAACGGCTGGCTCCCCGCAGAACGGTGACCTTCACCGCGGCGGGCGGGCCGGGCGCGAGCCATACCTCGTGAGCCCGGCCTTCACCGTCGTAGCACACGGTGTCCTCGTAGGAGATCCGCTCTCCGGTCCGTTCGGCCGCGCGGTGAGCGATCGTACGGAAGCCGTCGATGCCGGTCTGGATCGTCCACTTGATCGGGTTCTCGTCACGGTCGTCGCCGTAGTTCTTCCTCCCGATCATGTAAATCTGCCGGGCGAACGGATCCAGACCGCTGCGCACGCAGTAGTGGAAGAAGACAGCGAGCTGCGGGCGCGGCGCATGTTCGAGTCCGGGGGTGATCAGAGCCAGGGCGCTGACCTGTTTGCGGTCGAACTCGTTCTGGTCCGCGCGCAGGACGACCGCGCTTGGTGCGGCCTCCAGCGGTGGAGGTGTTGCAGCCGGAGAGGGTGTGTCCCCTACGGCCTCGGTGGTTTCTTGCACGGTCTTTCTCCAAGAGGTTCGTTTGTCTCAGTCCGCGCGCAGCGCGCGGACCTCGAAGAGTGAGATCCACTCCGGACGTCGCTCGATCAGCAGGCGCACATAGCGGGAGCGGAAGTTGTTGTTGAGGTGGAACTCATCGCCCCTGGTGTCCTGGACGTAGCGGCAGCGCAGCACTTCGAAGAGCATCCCGATGCCTACGCGCCGAGCGCCTCGGGCGATGTATTCGGCGGTCAGCCGTTCCAACGCGTCGAGCACCCAGGGGTTGAGCTGATGGAACTCGGCGAACCGCTGCTGGATCGTCATCGCTGCGGAGCCAGCCTCGGGCTGCCGCACAGTCAGGATGACCAAGCCCGGAATCTCTTCCTGGCTCACTGTCGCACCCTCCCCACAGGTGACCACTTGAAAGAATGTCACCTATCTTGACGGCTCGACAGCGGATCATCAACCCCACTGACGCCGGGGGCGACTTCACGCCTTCACGACCAGGTCGAGCCAGCCTCGGCCTCATCCTCCATGCGCGCCTCGCGCTCCTGGACGACACGGGACACATCCGCGACCATCCGGGCCGCGATGTTGGAGTCGGGCTTCATCATCGCGTAGCGCGACAGCGCCTGCTCGACGATCAGAACTTCAGCCCACCTCATGACGGCGACTTCGTCACCGGCGGGCGATTGCACGAACTGCACGATTGCCTCCTTATGCGAATGCGGCCACCCCAAAGGGTGTTACATATATCTTATTCGCATATCGGCTCTACGTACAGTAACTACGCAGGTCAGAGACCCTTCTTGGCGTGGCGTCCTCGTGTAAGAACCTTCGAGCCGGGACCGTCGTACGTGCCGTCGCGGAGAGAGGCAACCACGGACTCGTCCACCTCCCACGGCACGCTACGAGCACTCTCGCGAAGCGCGGGCACTGCGTCGATCACGGTATCCAGCAGCCACAACTGCGAGCCGGACAGCAGCCAGTCACTATCGGCGAAGCGGCCCGAGGCGACCGCCGTGGACAGGTTGCCCTGCGCCGGCAGGTGGAAGATCTGGATGATCTCGTGCTGGCCCACGATCGGCGGCAGTTTCTCTCCGAGGTCAGCCATCCAGCCTTCCCCCTGCTCGGCGATGAGCTGACCCTTCACACGCAGGTCCACCTGCTTGAACCGCGGGGTGGTCGTGCCGTAGCGCACCGCGAAGCCCAGCGGCCAGTACCGCACCCCCGAGACAACCGTGGCGGTGGCCGGATCCAGCGCCCCTCGGCTCGGGCTCAGCCACTGACCGACCATCTGCGGCGCCACCCCATACAGGGCAGCGAACTCCTGGTGCCCCACCAGGTACGGCTTACGCACCTTGCTCCGCACCTCACCAACTTGTCGACCCGCGGACGGACGAAATGGTAACGGTGCGCAAGCACCCCCTGCTCAGTCGAGACGCTGGTACCGTGGTTCTCGGTCTTCCAAGAGGCCCGAGGGC